>NZ_JBTOPV010000055.1:0-11696 GCF_055284355.1 Pseudomonas sp. HP_01
ATGGTCCGCGTGCATCCAGTCAGGCCGATTCGACCCAATTGTGGATCGTGCGCAGTCAGCGCGATCTGCTGCGGTTTAAATTGTGGGACCGGCTTTAGCCGGGAAAGCGTCGGGTGTGACACCGCACATTTCATGGTGTTCATGCGGGCCTCTTCCCGGCTGAAGCCGGTCCCACTAATAGACCGCATGCGTCCAGTCAGGCCGATACGACCCAATTGTGGATCGTGCGCAGTCAGCGCGATCTGCTGCGGTTTAAATTGTGGGACCGGCTTTAGCCGGGAAAGCGTCAGGTGTCACACCGCATATCTGATGGTGTTCATAAGGGCGTCTTCCCGGCTGAAGCCGGTCCCACTAATAGTCCGCGTGCATTCAGTCAGGCGGGTGCTGCTCAATGGTGGGACCTGACTAAGTCAGCGCGATCTGCTGCGATTTAATTGTGGGACCGGCTTTAGCCGGGAAAGCGTCAGGTGTCACACCGCAAATCTGATGGTCCCCAAACTGGCCTCTCCCCTAGGACGTCCTCATTTACCAGAAATCTCTCGATACCCAGTCGCTATAGGTAAAGCGGTTCACTGCTTTTACTGTTCGCGTTCACAGCGAGGGAGAGCGGCGAAATGCATGGAAGCAAACATGAACGGTCTTTGCGTATCGGTCGATATTCCCAACAGGGAAACGTCTATCTCGTTACCTCTGTAGTAAAGGATCGCAGCCCTCTATTCAGTGATGTTCAGACCGGTCGCCTGGTGGTTAAGGAGATGAAACGTCTGCACGACTCAGGCGTCGTGCACTCATTGGCCTGGGTGGTCATGCCTGATCATCTGCATTGGCTTTTTGAACTCAAGTCAGGATCGCTACCTGCGCTCATGCAAGCGCTGAAGGGCAGAACCTCATTCGCAGTGAACAAGGCACATGGTGCAAAGAAAATGACATGGCAGAAGGGTTATCACGATCATGGGGTCAGGTCCGATGAGGACCTCGTTGAAATGGCTCGCTATGTCATCAACAACCCAATCCGGGCAGGGTTAGTGATGCGCCCGGCAGACTATCCACTGTGGGACTGCGAATGGATGCTTGAGTGGGACGGCCTTTAGCTGTCCCACTGACACACCGAGTGCTCTTAGTGGGACCGGCTTTAGCCGGGAAGGCGTCAGGTGTCACACCGCATATTTGATGGTGTTCATGCGGGCCTCTTCCCGGCTGAAGCCGGTCCCACTAATGGTCCGCGTGCATTCAGTCAGGCCGATTCGACCCAATTGTGGATCGTGCGCAGTCAGCGCGATCTGCTGCGGTTTAAATTGTGGGACCGGCTTTAGCCGGGAAAGCGTCAGGTGTCACACCGCATATTTGATGGTGTTCATGCGGGCCTCTTCCCGGCTGAAGCCGGTCCCACTAGTGGTCGGCGTGCATTCAGTCAGGCTGGTGCAGGCCGACAGTGGGGCTGAGCGCAGTCAGCGGAGCTGGCTGCGCTCGAGGTATCACAATGCTTTCGCCATCCTGCCCGCAAAGAACGCCCAGCCTATCAACAGCAGCGACAGCACGATCAACGGCCATGAGCGCCAGTGCAGGTAGGGCGTGAGGTTTTGCATCGGGGTGACTTCGCCGTACATCACGGCGCGCTCGAACTGCGGCACGGTGGTGGTGATTTCACCGAACGGGTCGATCAGCGCGCTGACACCGTTGTTGGTGGCACGGATCATCCAGCGCCCGGCTTCCAGTGCGCGCATCTGCGCCATCTGCAAGTGCTGCAGCGGGCCGATCGAGGTGCCGAACCATGTGTCATTGCTCACCGTCAGCAGCAAATCGCTTTGCGCGGAAAGCCCTGCGGCGAACTCCGGATACACCACTTCATAACAAATGAACGGCGCGATCTCATAACCCTTCGCCTGCAACAGCGATTGTCCTGACGGCCCGCGCGCGAAATCGGACATCGGCAGGTTGAAAAAGGAAATCAGCCCACGCAACAGGTCCTGCAACGGCACGTACTCACCAAACGGCACCAGCTTCTGCTTCAGATAAGTGCCATCGCCTTCGCCCGTTACGGTGATGGCGTTGTAGTAACGGTATTCCCCGTGAGTGCCTTTCTCACGCAGCGGCACGCCGGTGATCAGGGCGGAATCGCGCTCGGCCGCAAACTTGCCCATCATCGACAGGTAGCCTTCGACCGACTCCTTGAGCACTGGCACCGCCGTTTCCGGCCAGATGATCAGGTCAGCTTTTTTCGAGGTGAACGTCATGTCGCGGTACAGCGCGAGTTGCGCGTTGAGCGCCGCCGGGTCCCACTTCATGCTCTGCTCGACGTTGCCCTGCATGGCCGCGACGGTCAGCGGCTTGCCGGAAGGCTCGGTCCAGGCGTGATGTTTCAGCGCCAGCCCGGCAACCCACGGCGCCATCAGCAACACAATGCCTGCCGCCAACCTTGGCGCGCGTGTGCGTAAACGAGGCAGGTTGCACAGCAACGCGGCACTCAGCGCGAGCACAAAAGAGATCAGCCACATGCCGCCCAGCGGAGCGAGCCCTTTGAGCGGCCCGTCGAGTTGGCTGTAGCCGGAATAGAGCCAGGGGAAACCGGTGAGGAACCAGCCGCGAAACATCTCCTGGCCAAACCACAAAGCGGCAAAGGCCAGTGAATCGGCCAGCGGCGCTTCGTTACGGCGGATCCAGCGGGCCCAGATCCACGCCGGCAGGGCGAAGAAAAACGCCACCGCCGCGCAGAACAACACCATCAGGAAAGCCGCCAGCCAGACCGGCGCCTCGCCATAGGTGTGGATGCTGACGTAAATCCAGCTGGTACCGCCGCCAAATAGGCCAAACCCGTATGACCACCCGCGCCAGAGGGCTTGGCGCGGTGTGAGGTCGCGCAGACCGAGATAGAAAACCACCAGCGCGAGGATCGCCAGCGGCCAGATATCGAACGGTGCCAGGGCCAGGGTAATCAACGCGCCGGCCACCATGGCCAGCAGGTTACCGGGCCAGCCGGGGCGGGTGATCCAGCGCATTTACATTCCTTAAAACGGGCAGGGCGTTTACGTGCGGTTGATCGGGCTCAGGCGCAGCAAGTGAATACGACGGCTGTCGGCATTCAGGATGCGGAAACGGTACGCGCCGATTTCGGTGATTTCATTACGCTTGGGCAGATGCCCGAACGCGTTCATCACCAGACCGCCGACGGTGTCGAATTCGTCATCGGAGAACCCGCTGTCGAAGAACTCGTTGAAGCTCTCGATCGGGGTCAGCGCCTTGACCAGAAAGTCGCCACTGGGCAGCGGCTTGATGTAGCTGTCTTCCTCGACATCGTGCTCATCTTCGATGTCGCCGACGATTTGCTCGAGCACGTCTTCGATGGTCACCAGACCCGCCACGCCGCCGTATTCGTCAATGACGATGGCCATGTGATTGTGGTTGGCGCGGAATTCCCGCAACAGCACGTTCAGGCGCTTGGATTCAGGGACGAAGGTCGCCGGACGCAGCAGGCTTTTCACGTCGCCGCTGCCACCGTCTTCCTTGAGAATAAGCGGCAGCAGGTCCTTCGCGAGCAATACGCCCAGCACGTCATCGTGGCTTTCGCCGATGACCGGGTAGCGCGAGTGCGCCGAGTCGATAACGGCCGGCAGAAATTCGCGTGGGGTCTGGCTGGCCTTGATGCTGATCATCTGCGAACGCGGCACCATGATGTCGCGCACCTGCAGGTCGGCGACCTGAATGGCACCTTCTACGATGGCCAGCGCTTCACTGTCCAGCAGCTTGTTCTGATGGGCTTCGCGCAGCAGCTCCAGCAGCTCCTGGCGGTTTTTCGGCTCATGGGCAAATGCCTGGGTCAGTTTGCCCAACCATGACTTTTGCCCGTTGCTCGATCGGTCTTCGCTCATAGCCCTTACTCGTGATCCTTGGCTGATGTTTCTGAATGGGGTGTGTCGGAATTGGCCGCTTCTGGATGGAGAGCGTCGACAGATTCGTCGTCTGCGTAAGGATCCGGATAGCCAAGCTCTGCAAGCAACTCCCGTTCCAGCGCTTCCATCTCTTCGGCTTCGTCGTCATCGATGTGATCGTAGCCCAACAAATGCAGACAGCCGTGAATGACCAGATGCGCCCAATGGGCATCCAGTGACTTGCCCTGTTCAGCGGCTTCACGGGTGACCACAGGCACGCAGATGACCAGATCGCCCAGCAGCGGAATGTCCAGCATCTCGTCGGGGACGTCGGCAGGAAACGACAGCACGTTGGTGGCGTAATCCTTGTGCCTCCACGTGTTGTTCAGCTCTCGGCCTTCGGCTTCGTCGACAAGGCGAATGGTCAGTTCCGAGTCGGCCGAACGCTGGCGCAGGCCCATTTCACACCAGAGGCGGAATTGGGCTTCGCTCGGGGCGCTGGCCTGACTCGCGAGTTGCAGATCCAGCTCAAGCATCGCGGTGATTGTCCCGTGAACCCTGAGGGGCGGCCGGATTGTCGTTGCGTTCCTCGTAGCGTTCGTACGCTTCGACGATGCGCTGCACCAGCGGATGGCGCACGACGTCCTTGGGCTTGAAGTGGGTAAAGCTGATGCCCGGCACGTCCTTGAGCACGTCGATGACGTGGTTCAGACCGGATTTCGTGCCCTTGGGCAAGTCGATCTGGGTGACGTCGCCGGTGATCACGGCCGTGGAGCCGAAGCCGATACGGGTCAGGAACATTTTCATCTGCTCGACGGTGGTGTTCTGACTCTCGTCGAGAATGATGAAGCTGTTATTAAGGGTACGACCACGCATGTAGGCCAGCGGCGCGACTTCGATCACCTGCTTCTCGATCAGCTTGGCGACGTATTCGAAGCCGAGCATTTCGTACAGCGCGTCATACAGCGGGCGCAGGTACGGGTCGATTTTCTGGGACAGGTCGCCGGGCAGGAATCCGAGCTTTTCGCCCGCTTCTACGGCAGGACGCACCAGCAGGATGCGGCGAATGGTCTCGCGCTCAAGCGCATCCACCGCAGCGGCCACCGCCAGATAGGTCTTGCCGGTACCGGCCGGACCGATGCCGAAGTTGATGTCGTTGGCGAGGATTTCCTTTACGTACCGCTGCTGATTCAAGCCGCGCGGGCGAATCATGCCTTTCTTGGTGCGCAGAGCGACGCCGACTTCGGCAGCAGGGTGGTTGTCCAGCTCTTCGACGCCGGATTCCTGCAGGAACAGATGGACCATGTCCGGTGACAGCTCGGTCGCTTTCGTTTCCCGATACAGCCGGCGCAACAGGTTCTCTGCCGAGGTGGTTTGTTTGCGCTCGCCGATCATCTCGAACTGGCCTCCGCGATTGCGGATCTCGATGTCCAGGCGCTGTTCGATCAAGCGCAAATGCTCGTCGAATTGCCCGCACAGATTGGCGAAGCGGTGAGCCTCGATAGGTTCGAGGGTAAAGCGATGTGGTTCGATAGGTGCGTTCAAAGTGGTTTTGGGCCGCCCGACGGCAATGTGAAGTGACGTGAAGGATAACCCCTGCAGGCAGTGTCCGGAAGGGTTCGCTCACTAATGGATAAATGAGCTGCGCAGACGCCCGGCAGGACACGCTCTAACAGACAGCCCGCCGGGCCCGCGAGGCGAATCGCGAGCCGGGGCAACCGACGTATGGCGGCTGTCCGGCCCCTGATTCAACGCCCGGGCCTGCACACAAAAAAACATGCGTGGCGACTACATTGGGGCGCTTTGGCTTATTGCAACAACGACCCGCGCAGCGAGTGGGGTTGGGCGCTGTCGATGTAGACGTCGGTGAACTGGCCGATCAGCCGGGGGTTGTCGCAGCGGAAATTGACGATCCGGTTGTTCTCGGTACGGCCCTGCAATTCGCCGGGGTCCTTCTTCGAATAGTCGGTGACCAGAATGCGCTGCACGGTGCCGGCCATTTTGCGGCTGATGTCCAGGCCCTGACGGTTGATCAGGTCCTGCAGCTGCTTGAGGCGTTCTTTCTTCACTTCTTCCGACGTGTCGTCGGCCAGATCGGCCGCGGGTGTGCCGGGACGTGCGCTGTAAACGAAGGAGTAGGAGAAATCCATGCCGACGTCTTCCACCAGCTTCATGGTTTGCAGGTGATCCTTCTCGGTTTCGCCCGGGAAGCCGACGATGAAGTCGGAGCTGATGCAGATGTCCGGAACCGCCGCACGCAGCTTGCGCAGGCGTGACTTGTATTCGAGCACCGTGTGATTGCGTTTCATCGCCGCGAGAATCCGGTCGGAACCTGATTGCACGGGCAAATGCAGATGCTTTACCAGCTCCGGCACTTCGGCGTGAGCCTGAATGAGGCTGTCGGAGAATTCCAGCGGGTGCGAGGTGGTGTAGCGAATGCGGTCGATGCCGTCGATGGCGGCAACCACGCGGATCAGTTCGGCCAGGTCAGCGAGGCGCCCGTCGTGGGTCGTGCCGCGATAGCCGTTGACGTTCTGGCCCAGCAGGGTCACTTCACGCACGCCGTTCTCGGCCAGATGAAGCACCTCGTTAATGACGTCGTCGAACGGCCGGCTGACTTCTTCCCCGCGGGTGTAAGGCACCACGCAGAACGTGCAGTACTTGCTGCAGCCTTCCATGACCGACACATAAGCGCTCGGCCCATCGACACGGGGCTCGGGCAAGTGGTCGAATTTTTCGATTTCGGGGAACGAGACGTCGACCTGTGGCAGGCGCGTGATGCGGGCCGCGTCGATCATTTCCGGCAGACGGTGCAGCGTCTGGGGGCCGAACACCACGTCGACGTAAGGCGCGCGGTCGCGGATGGCCGCGCCTTCCTGACTCGCCACGCAGCCACCGACGGCGATGACCATCTCGGGGTTTGCCAGCTTCAATTCGCGCCAGCGGCCAAGCTGGGAGTACACCCGGTCCTGCGCCCGCTCGCGGATCGAACAGGTGTTGAGCAGGATGACGTCAGCGTCTTCCGCCCGTGCGGTGACTTCCAGTGCTTGATGTTCGCCCAGCAGATCGACCATGCGCGAGCTGTCGTACTCGTTCATCTGGCAACCGTGGGTTTCGATGTAAAGCTTCTTGGCCATGCGGGGGTTCATCAGGTGATTCAAAGAACCGCGCATTATAGGGATGCGGGCCCCGGCTTCCTAGCGTCGTCTAACCAGCGGCATGCTATAGTTCGCGCCCTTTTCAAAACGCTGACCACTGCCTGCCTGTTATGACCAAACGCGAAGCTCCAATCTACAAGGTGATTTTTCTTAACCAGGGACAGGTGTTCGAGATGTACGCCAAACAGATCTATCAGAGTGATCTGTGGGGTTTCCTGGAAGTAGAAGAATTCGTCTTCGGCGAGCGCACCACCGTCGTGGTCGACCCCAGCGAAGAGAAGCTCAAGGCGCAGTTCGATGGTGTGGTGCGCAGCTTCGTGCCGATGCACTCCATTGTGCGAATCGATGAAGTCGAGCGGATGGGCACAGCGAAGATCACTGAAGCGCGTCACACCGGCAACGTCATGCCGTTTCCGATGCCGATGCCGGACAAGTAATCCAGGTCAGGGCTTGGCGCTGTCATCAGGGAAGGGCGCAAACGGTGTGCGTCCTTCAGCCGTTTGCAGCTCCGCCAGGTATTTGCGGAAGATCTGACCGAGCACTTGTGTGGCCACTTCCAGATCTTCGCGCTTCATTTGCGCGGATACTTCGTCCGCCTGATCCAGCGCATCTTCCGAACCGTTGACCGCGGCCATTTTCAGCACGATATACGCCTGAATATTATTGGCCTGCACCCCTTCGCCACGAAAGAACATCAAGCCCAGTTGGTACTGCGCCTGGGCGTGCCCCTGCAACGAAGCTTTTTCGAAATAGTTGAGTGCCTGGGGCAAGTCACGAGGCGCACTTTTGCCCTCGTAATAGAACTCCCCCAACTCGTATTGCGCCTGCGCATCCCCATCCTGAGCCGCCTGCTGACAAGCGGACAACGCTGCTGGCAGGTTGTCTGGCTGGGTATTGAGGGTGCAACGACCCACCGCCGGGATCAACAACGAGTTGCCACCTGCATTAGCCAGCAGGGGATGAAGAAGCAACAGGCAGCCCAATGCAAGGGCGCGGCCGGTGCGATTCATGGAAGTCGACTTACCTCTGAAAAAGGTGCGGGCATGCCCGTCCAGCTAAACGTGCTGGCTGCGCATTATGAAATAAGCGAGGGCAACCTTACAAAGTCTTTACTGATTTTCTGCTGCGCGGGCCTTACAACGCTGAATTCAGGAGGTTTTGCCGCTGCATAATGACGCTTTCGGGCCATGGCTGCTCCTGAAAACGCTGGCTGATGCACGTTTGCTGCCGCTACGCGCCAGATCGCGGGACAAGCCACGCTCCTACAAACCTTCCATTGCCCAGCGTACGGATGCAGCGCAGCAAACACTGTGGTGTAGGAGCGTGGCTTGTCCCGCGATCGGCTGCGCAGCAGTCGTAACACCAGACGGCGCCGATGCCCGGGCGGAATCCCTTCCGCCCGGTCTGCCCGTTATTTCAGCTGAGCGAATGCCTTTTCTGCCGCGTCCAGCGTCTGCTGCAACTCTGCCTCGCCGTGGGCGATAGAGGTAAAGCCGGCTTCGAACGCGCTTGGCGCCAGGTAAACGCCGCCTTCCAGCATCAGGTGGAAGAATTGCTTGAAGCGATTGGCGTCGCTGGTCATCACATCCTGGAAGGTGACGATCTCTTTGGCGTCGCTGAAGTACAGGCCGAACATGCCGCCCGCCTGGGTGGTCACGAACGGGATGCCGGCGGCGTCGGCGCGCTGTTGCAGGCCTTCCAGCAGGCGCGTGGTGAACGCACTCAGTTCGTCGTGGAAACCCGGGCGGCTGATCAGGCGCAGGGTGGTCAGACCCGCCGCCATCGCCAGCGGGTTACCCGACAGCGTGCCAGCCTGATACACCGGCCCCAGCGGCGCGATGTGCGACATGATTTCGCGCTTGCCGCCGAAACAGCCGACCGGCATGCCGCCGCCGATGATCTTGCCGAACGTGCTCAGGTCCGGCTTGACGCCGTAGTACGCCTGCGCCCCACCGAGGGCAACGCGGAAACCGGTCATTACTTCATCAAAAATCAGCACCACACCGTGCTCGTCGCAGGCTTCGCGCAGGCCTTGCAGGAAACCCGGCGCAGGCGGCACGCAGTTCATGTTGCCGGCTACCGGCTCGACGATGATGCACGCCACTTCCTGGCCGACGTCAGCCAGCATCGCCTTGACCGCGTCGATGTCGTTGAACGGCAGGGTCAGCGTGTGCTTGGCGAAGGCCGCCGGTACGCCGGGCGAGCTCGGCACGCCCAGGGTCAGTGCGCCCGAACCGGCTTTCACCAGCAGGCTGTCGGAGTGGCCGTGGTAGCAGCCTTCGAATTTGATAATGCTGTCCCGGCCGGTAAAACCTCGGGCCAGGCGGATCGCACTCATGGTCGCTTCGGTGCCGGAGCTGACCATGCGCACCATCTCCATCGACGGCACGATCGAGCAGACCAGATCGGCCATCTCGGTTTCCATCGCGGTCGGTGCGCCGTACGACAGCCCGTGTTCCAGCTGCTTGCGCACGGCATCCAGCACGTCCGGGTGGCTGTGGCCCAGAATCATCGGGCCCCACGAACCGACGTAATCGACGTAACGCTTGTCGTCTTCATCGGTGACGTAAGCGCCGACCGCGTGTTTGAAGAACAACGGCGTGCCACCGACGCTTTTGAACGCACGGACCGGCGAATTGACACCGCCGGGGATGTGTTTCTGGGCATTGGCGAAGAGGGTTTCAGAACGGGACATGATGAGGTCTCTGTTTGAATCGGGAATGAATGAGTACGCAACCAGCCTGACGCAGCGTCAGGCGGGCTTGAACAGATCGTTGAAAGCCCGGGCGCGACGGGTGACTTCCTGGGTGGTTTCCGCGCCGAACAGCCCGTGCACGACGGCCAGCAGATCGGCGCCATGGGCCACCAGCGGCGCGGCGTTTTCCAGGGTAATGCCGCCGATCACCGCAATGGGCAGCTTGATGCGTTTGCGCGCCTGGCTGAGCAGGTCGAGGCTGCAGGTCGGTGCGCCGGGTTTGGTCTGGGAATTGAAGAAGCGTCCGAAGGCGACATAAGAGGCGCCGTCGGTCTTGGCCTTGTCGGCCAGCTCGAGCTGCGCGTGGCAGGTCGCACCGACAATGGCTTTGTGACCGAGCAGGGCGCGGGCGTCCGGCAGCGAGCCGTCGGTTTGCCCCAGATGCACGCCAACGCCCAGGCGCGCGGCCACTTCGGCGTCGTCGTTGATGATCAGGCGGGTCTTGTAGCGCTCGCACAGCTTGAGCAGCGCCGAGGCCTCGCGCAGGCGGCGGGTTTCGTCACCGGATTTGTCGCGGTATTGCAGAAGGGTCACACCGCCATCGAGGGCGGCTTCAACGTAAGACAGGAATTTGCCGGCCAACAGCTGGCTGTCGGTCACGGCATACAAGCCACGTAATCTCATCAAGGTGCCTCTTTTTCGTGGCGTTACGAGCAGAAATCCAGCGGCAGGCGGCGCGGAACGAATTGTCCCCGGCCCAGCTGTTCGGCATCGCGCAGCGTGCGCCAAGTGTAGTCCAGCGCCATTTGCACAGCACCGATCAGGTCCTGACCTTGGGCCAGTCTGCCCGCCAGTGCGCTGGCCAGTGTGCAGCCGGAGCCGTGATAGCTGCCCGGCAGACGCTGACAGGTGAAGGTGCGTGACTGACCGCCGCGGATGTACAGGCGGTTGTGAACTTCGTGCTCATCGCCATGGCCGCCGGTGATCAGCAAGTGCTCACAGAACGGCAGCAGCTTCTCGGCACACTCGTCGGCGGTGCCCTCAGGGAGCTCGGCCAGAATGCGCGCTTCCGGCAGGTTCGGCGTGGCGATGGTGGCCAGCGGGAGCAGACGCTCGCGCATCGCGTAACCCACTTCGTCCTTGCCCAGACGCCCGCCGCCACCGGCGCGCAACACCGGATCGCAGACCATCGGCAGATGCGGATGCGCCGCCAGCAGTTCGACGACGGTGTCGACCATCTCCAGCGAACCCAGCATGCCCAGCTTCACTGCTGCGACGGTGGAATCGTTGAGCACGGCATTGGCTTGCGCCAGCACCCATTCGCGATCCAGCACGCGAAAGTCAGTGACGTTCACGGTGTCCTGAATGGTCAGGGCGGTGACGGCGGGAGCCGCGTGGCAACCCTGGGCGAGCAGGGCTTCGATATCTGCCTGCAAGCCGGCGCCGCCACTGGGGTCGTGGCCGGAGAGACAGAGGACAACAGGGCGGGAGCTATAGATATTCATGGTGCGCGAGCTTACCACTAAAGTTTTTGCCGGTCCCACTGAGTGCGCGCCCTGCCTTTAGTAGGACCGGCTTCAGCCGGGAAGCGCCAGTGCAAACCCCATCATTTTTGCGGCAGGACGCATGCTGTTAGTGGGACCGGCTTCAGCCGGGAAGGGGCCGGTGCGTACGCCATCAATTTTGCGGTGAGGCATCTGACGCCTTCCCGGCTAAAGCCGGTCCCACTAAGTGCATTGCGTTCAGCCAGTACCACTAGGCAATTTTCTGGCTTACGCCACTTCCACTATGTGCACGCGGTGATTTAGTGGGACCGGCTTCAGCCGGGAAGGGGCCGGTGCGTACGCCATCAATTTTGCGGTGAGACATCTGACGCCTTCCCGGCTAAAGCCGGTCCCACTAAGTGCATTGCGTTCAGCCAGTACCACTAGGCAATTTTCTGGCTTACGCCACTTCCACTATGTGCACGCGGTGATT
>NZ_JBTOPV010000056.1:0-224095 GCF_055284355.1 Pseudomonas sp. HP_01
ATTCAATGGGATTGGCTGGAACGCCGACTTGTAGGACCGGCTTTAGCCGGGAAGGCGTCGGATGCCACGCCACAAAAGTGATGGTGCTCGCACTGACCTCTTCCCGGCTGAAGCCGGTCCCACTAACCAGTCAATGCCCGTGGCTACGGCCTACGTGGGAGTGTTCGACATCCGCGGTCACGACGCTGCCACTGATTTCCAGTCGATCCAGAATTCCACAGTGATCCGGCGCGCCTTCGCTGCAGCGTTGGCGCAGGTCGACCAGTTGCTCCTGCAGCGCTTGCAGGCTCGCGACGCGGGCGTTCACGTGCTGGATGTGTTCGTCGATCAGCGCGTTGACGTTCTCGCACTGATCCCGCGGACTGTCGCGCAGGGCCAGCAGGCTGCGGATTTCGTCCAGCGTCATATCCAGGCTTCGGCAATTGCGGATGAAGGTCAGGCGCTCGACGTGCTCCTGAGTGTACAAACGGTAGTTGCCTTCGCTGCGCGCGGGTTCGCTGAGCAGACCCTCGCGCTCGTAGTACCTAATCGTTTCAACCGGACATTCCGTGAGTTTTGCCAGTTCGCCGATTTTAAATGAAGGGTTCATGCGCAAGATCTCGATAGGACGCTTGACCCTATAGTGGCTACAGGGTGTTCACTTGGCAACACGCACATTTAGAGACTCAATCCATGAGTGACTCTGTACACACATCTTCCCCGAACAAACCCGCTCACGACGCGCACGACCACGCCGATCACGATCATGCCGATCATGACCATGGGCAAGCCAAACTCACGCCCGTGCACAAACACGACCACGCTGCCCACGCCTGCTGCTCCCACGACAGCGCGCCCGCCGTCGTGACCATCGATGGCGCGTCAGACGCTGATGGAAAACTGAGCAGCTTCCGTATCGAAGCCATGGACTGCCCCACCGAGCAGACGCTGATCCAGAACAAGCTCGGCAAGATGAAGGGCATTCAGAAGCTTGAATTCAACCTGATCAACCGCGTGCTGGGCGTGTGGCATGAGTTGCCGTCCACCGATCCCATCCGTGAAGCCATTGGCTCGCTGGGCATGCAGGCGGACCTGATCGAAGAGGGGGCTGACAAGGAAACCGCGTCGCTGCCGCCCGCCAACAAGCCGTGGTGGCCGTTGGCGTTGTCGGGTGTCGCTGCTTTGGCTGCGGAAGTCATCCATTTCACCAACGCCGCGCCCACTTGGGTGGTCGCCATCGTCGCGCTGGTCGCCATTTTCAGCGGCGGCCTGACCACGTACAAAAAGGGCTGGATCGCCCTGAAAAACTTCAACCTGAATATAAACGCGCTGATGAGCATCGCTGTCACCGGCGCGGTGCTGATCGGCCAGTGGCCGGAAGCGGCGATGGTGATGTTTCTGTTCACCGTCGCCGAGCTGATTGAAGCCAAGTCGCTGGACCGTGCCCGCAACGCCATTGGCGGCCTGATGCAGCTGACGCCGGAAACCGCCACCGTGCAGCAGAACGGCGAGTGGCTTGAGCTTGAGGTCAAGGATATTGCGTTGGGCAGCGTCGTTCGGGTCAAGCCGGGCGAACGCATCGGGCTGGACGGTGAAGTGGTTGCCGGCCAGTCGAGCATTGATCAGGCGCCCATCACCGGCGAAAGCTTGCCGGTCGAGAAAACAGTCGGCGACAAGGTTTTTGCCGGCACGATCAATCAGGCCGGTTCGCTGGAATACAAGGTGACCGCCGCTGCCAACAACTCAACGTTGGCGCGGATCATCCATGCCGTCGAGGCGGCCCAGGGCGCGCGCGCGCCGACCCAGCGTTTCGTGGACAGCTTTTCGAAAATCTACACACCCGCCGTGTTTGCGCTGGCGCTGGCGATCGCGATCATCCCGCCGCTGTTCATGGGCGCGGCGTGGTTCGACTGGATCTACCGCGCGCTGGTGCTGTTGGTTGTCGCTTGCCCGTGTGCGCTGGTGATTTCCACCCCGGTGACGATCGTCAGCGGTCTGGCGGCGGCGGCGCGCAAAGGCATCCTGGTCAAGGGCGGCGTATACCTGGAGATGGGGCATAAGCTCGATTACCTGGCGCTCGACAAGACCGGCACCATCACCCACGGCAAGCCGGTGCAGACCGATTACGTATTGCTCGATACGTCACTGGGTGAGCAGGCTGTGGCGATCTCGGCGAGCCTTGCCGGTCGCTCGGATCACCCGGTGTCTCAAGCCATTGCCAAGGCGGCGCAGGACGGCACCCGGCTGCCGGTTGAGGCGTTCGAAGCCCTCGCAGGGCTTGGCGTGAAGGGCGAGGTGCAAGGGCGTTTGTATCACTTGGGCAACCACCGTCTGGTGCATGACGCGGGGTATTGCTCGCCGGAACTGGAAGCGCAACTTGAGGCGCTGGAAAGCCAGGGCAAAACCGTGGTCCTGTTGTTCGACGCCTCCGGCCCGCTGGCGTTGTTTGCGGTCGCCGACACGGTCAAGGACAGCAGCCGCGAGGCCATCGAGCAACTGCATGCGCTGGGCGTTAAGACGATGATGCTGACGGGCGACAACCCGCACACGGCCAAGGCCATCGCCGCTCAGGTGGGGATCGATCAGGCGCAGGGCAATCTGATGCCGACCGACAAGCTGCAAGCCATCGAAGCCCTGTACGCGCAGAACCACCGCGTAGGCATGGTCGGGGATGGCATCAACGATGCGCCGGCGCTGGCCCGGGCGGAGATCGGTTTTGCCATGGCGGCGGCGGGGACGGACACCGCCATCGAAACCGCCGACGTGGCGCTGATGGACGATGATCTGCGCAAGATCCCGACGTTTATTCGCCTGTCGCGGGACACGGCTGCTGTGCTCAAGCAGAACATTGCGCTGGCGCTGGTGATCAAGTTGATCTTTCTGGCGGTGACCTTCGCCGGGATGGCGACCATGTGGATGGCAGTGTTTGCCGACATGGGCGTGAGTTTGCTGGTGGTGGCCAATGGATTGCGGTTGTTGAAGAAGTAACGGCCACCACCAGGAGACTAATGGTGCTCAGACAGGCCTCTTCCCGGCTGAAGCCGGTCCCACTAACGGCACGCGCGCATCCGGTGATGATCGTACCCACGCTCTGCGTGGGCGCGCGGGTGGCGGACGCTCCGCGTCCTTTGACGCGGAGCGTCAGGGGGATTGGTTCCCACGCAGAGCGTGGGAACCATCAAGAGAATCATCAACCCGAGGCTACTTCCCGTACGTCTCCCGCCCCCAGGCGATCATTTCCTCCAGCAGCCCTTTCAACACCAACTGCGTTGGCTCAGCCAGGTCCGGGCGGTAGTGGAAGGGCACGAACTCGTCCATGTACGTGCTCTGCGCCAGTTCCAGTTGCACCGCGTGGATGTGGTTGGCCGGGTCGCCATAGTGGCGGGTGATATGGCCGCCCTTGAAGCGCCCGTTGAGCACATGGCTGTAGTTCTTCGCGGCGGCGCACGTTGAATCCAGACGCTGAGCCAGCGCTTCATCACAACTCGCGCCATTGAACGTCCCGAGATTGAAGTCCGGCAGCCGACCGTCAAACAGATGCGGAATGTGCCCACGAATGGAATGCGCATCGAACAGCAACGCATAACCGAACTCGGCGCGCAGGCGTTCGAGCTCGTTGCGTAGCGTCTCGTGATACGGCGTCCAGATCTTCTCCAGATAGCTCGCGCGTTCTTCCTGGCTCGGCGCCAAACCCTCTTTGAACAGCGGATCGCCCTCGAACAGCGTCGAGGGGAACAGCCCGGTGGTCGCGCCGGCGTACAGCGGCGTGTCGTCTGAGGGGCGATTGAGGTCGATGACGAAGCGTGAATATTCCGCCGAAAGCACGCTTGCCCCCAGATCAGACGCAAAGTCATACAAGCGCGGAATGTGCCAGTCGGTGTCCGGCAGGCTCACCGCCTCGTCCACCAGGCCATCACGCACGGCGGGCGTCAGGTGCAGTCCCGGGTGCGGCATGCTGATCAACAGCGGTACGCGACCGCGAGTGAAACTCAGAACCTTGTCCACAGTATTCCCCTGATTAGAGAGTGCGTTCCACGCCATGACGAACGACGCGTTTGTCCAGATCGCCGCCCAGCCAATAGGCGAGGTCGGCAGGCCGTTCGATGTGCCAGGCGACGAAATCCGCCGTTTTGCCCACTTCCAGCGAACCATGGGTCTCGGCCATGCCCAGCGCCTGCGCCGCGTGAATGGTTACCCCGGCCAAGGCTTCTTCTGGCGTCATGCGGAACAGTGTGCAGGCCATGTTCAGCATCAGCCGCAGCGACAGGCCCGGCGATGTGCCCGGATTAAGGTCGGTGGAAATGGCGATCCTCACCCCGTGTTTGCGCAGGACATCCATCGGCGGCAATTGAGTTTCGCGCAGGAAATAAAACGCCCCCGGCAGCAAAACGGCGACCGTGCCTGAGGCCGCCATCGCGATGGCGTCTTCTTCGGTCATGAACTCCAGGTGATCAGCCGACAGTGCCTGATAACGGGCCGCCAGACTCGAGCCGTGCAGCGAAGACAACTGCTCGGCGTGCAGCTTCACCGGCAGGCCCAACTGGCCGGCGGTGATGAACACCTGTTCGACCTGCGCCGGCGAGAACGCCAGGTATTCGCAGAACGCATCGACCGCATCCACCAGATTTTCTGCCGCCAACGCCGGCAGCATTTCACTGCAGATGTGGGCGATGTAGTCATCGGCGCGGTCTTTGTACTCCGGCGGCAAGGCGTGGGCGGCGAGACAGGTGCTGCGCACGGTGATCGGCAGGTTTTCACCCAGTTGGCGAATCACCCGCAGGATTTTGCGTTCGCTGGCGAGGTCCAGGCCGTAGCCGGATTTCATCTCGATGGTGGTCACGCCATCTCTGAGCAGGTGCACCAGACGACGCTCGGCGCTGGCGTAGAGTTCTTCTTCACTGGCGGCCCGGGTCGCGCGTACGGTGCTGGCGATGCCGCCGCCCGCTGCGGCGATCTCGGCGTAGCTGACGCCCTGCAACCGCTGTTCGAACTCACCGCTGCGGTTACCGCCGAACACCGTGTGGGTGTGGCAATCGATCAGTCCCGGCGTCACCCACGCGCCGTTCAGGTCGACGCGCTTGATGTCACCCTGGTCCGGCATGTCTCGGAGAGGACCGATCCAGACGATCTGCGCTGCATCGGTCACGATGGCGGCGTCCTCGATGATCGAGTACGTGCCGTTCGCCATGGTTGCTGCGTGACAGTGGTGCCAGAGCGTTTTCATCGATCTCTCCAAGAGTGGGTCAATTAATCAGCTATTCGATGGGGCCTTGATCAGGTTCTGCTTCGGCTTGACCCAGATCCAGTACGCAACCACCAGCAAAGCAATCCACACCGCTCCCACCACCAGCGCCGCCTGGCTGTCCGGGAAATAACCCAGCACGCCAAACACAAACACCATGAACAACGTGGCAACAATCGGTGCGACGGGCCAGAACGGCACCGGGAATTTCAGCTGGGCGACTTCTTCTGCGCTCATCGAGCGGCGCATGGCGATCTGCGTGACCAGAATCATCAGCCACACCCAGACCGTCGCGAAGGTCGCAATCGAGGCGATAAGCAGGAACACGTTTTCCGGAATCAGGTAATTCAGCACAACGCCGCAGAGCAGCGCCACACCCATCACCAGCACTGTCATCCACGGCACGCCCTGGGCGGACAACTGAGCAAAACCCTTTGGCGCCTGACCTTGTATTGCCAGTCCGTACATCATGCGTCCGGCACCGAAGATGTCGCTGTTGATCGCCGAAACGGCTGCAGTGATCACCACGATGTTGAGGACGGTGGCTGCTGATGAAATCCCGAGGTGATCGAAGATCTGGACGAACGGGCTGCCCTGGCTGCCGATCTGCTGCCACGGGTACAGCGACATCAGGACGAACAGCGTAAGCACGTAAAACAGCAAAATTCGCAGCGGGACTGCGTTGATCGCGCGGGGAATCACGCGCTCCGGGTTCCGAGCTTCACCGGCGGTGATGCCGATGATTTCGATGCCGCCAAAGGCGAACATCACCACTGCCAGCGAGGCCACGAGACCGCCGATGCCGTTGGGCATGAAGCCGCCGTAGGCCCACAGATTGCTCACGCTGCTGACGCCGCCGCCCGAGACCGAGCCGAGGCCGAACAGCATGATGCCGAAGCCGGCGAGGATCATCGCGATGATCGCGCCGACCTTCAGCAGCGACAGCCAGAACTCGGTTTCACCGAAGACTTTGACGCTGCACAGGTTAAGCGCGCCGATCAGAAAGACGATGCCGAGCACCCAGATCCAGCGTGGCACCTCTGGAAACCAGAAGCCCATGTAAATACCGAAGGCGGTGACGTCGGCCAGGCAGACGATGACCATCTCGAACGCATAGGTCCAGCCGAGGACAAACCCGGCGAGCGGACCCAGATACGTGGTGGCGTACTCGCCGAACGAGCCGGACACCGGGTTGCGCACGGCCATCTCGCCCAAGGCGCGCATGACCATGTAAACCGCAGCACCGGCAATGATGTACACCAGCAGAACGGCGGGGCCGGCCAGCTTGATAGCCGACGCGGAGCCGTAGAACAACCCGGTGCCAATGGCCGAGCCCAGCGCCATGAAGCGAATGTGGCGAGCGCTGAGCCCGCGTTTCAGATCTGTAGCGTTTTGCGATGTCATTTCACACGTTCCTAGTCTTACTTTTTGCTGCGAAACGAGCGGCTCTTGTAGGAGTGAGCTTGCTCGCGATTGCGGTGTGTCAGACGGCAAATGCGTTTCTGACCTATTGCATCGCGAGCAAGCTCACTCCTACAGGGGTAAATCCCCTTCACTCATTTCAACGACAGGCCATCCCGGCCTGTCCCGATCAGAAGCTCGGCAGCAGGTCAGCAGAAACCAGGTCGCTCAGGCAGTTGGAAGCCAGCAGCTCGATGGCGGCCTCGATATCAGGGGCGAAGAAGCGGTCTTTCTCGTAGAACGGGACTTTGCCGCGCAGCGTGTTTCGGGCGATTTCCAGTTTTTCCGAGGTCTTCAGACCGTTGCGCAAGTCCAGACCCTGACACGCAGCCAGCCATTCTACAGCCAGCACGCCGCGAGTGTTCTCCGCCATTTCCCACAGACGCTTGCCGGCAGCAGGTGCCATCGACACATGGTCCTCCTGGTTGGCGGACGTCGGCAGGCTGTCGACGCTGTGCGGGTGGGACAGCGCCTTGTTTTCACTGGCCAGGGCTGCGGCCGTGACCTGAGCGATCATGAAACCTGAGTTAACCCCGCCGTTGGCCACCAGGAACGGCGGCAGCTGCGACATGTGCTTGTCCATCATCAGCGAGATGCGGCGTTCGCTCAGCGAGCCGATTTCGGCGATGGCCAGGGCGATATTGTCGGCCGCCATGGCAACGGGTTCGGCGTGGAAGTTACCGCCGGAAATGACTTCGCCTTCGGCTGCGAACACCAGCGGGTTGTCCGACACCGCGTTGGATTCGATCGCCAGCACTTCGGCGGCCTGACGCAATTGGGTCAGGCAGGCGCCCATGACTTGTGGCTGGCAGCGCAGGGAGTAGGGGTCCTGAACCTTGTCGCAGTCGCGGTGGGAGTCGGAAACCTGACTGCCGTCGCCGAGCAGGTCGCGATAGGCCGCAGCCGAATCGATCTGGCCGCGCTGACCGCGTGCAGCATGAATGCGTGCGTCGAACGGCGCGCGGGAGCCGAGCACGGCTTCAACGGTCAGCGCGCCGCAGCTCAGGGCGCCAGCGAACAGGTCTTCGGCTTCGAACAGGCCACGCAACGCATAGGCTGTCGACACTTGCGTGCCGTTGAGCAGCGCCAGGCCTTCTTTAGCCGCCAGCGTCAGCGGCGTGAGCCCGGCGATCGCCAGCGCTTCCACGGCATTCAGCCATTCGCCCTTGTGGCGCGCCTTGCCTTCGCCCAGCAACACCAGCGACATGTGCGCCAATGGTGCGAGGTCGCCGGAGGCGCCGACCGAACCCTTGAGCGGGATGTGCGGATAGACCTCGGCGTTGATCAGGGCGATCAACGCGTCGATGACCTGACGGCGAATCCCGGAGAAGCCCCGGCTCAGGCTGTTGACCTTGAGCACCATGATCAGGCGCACCAGCTCATCGCTGATCGGCCCGCCAACGCCTGCGGCGTGAGACAGCACCAGCGAACGCTGCAGGTTCTCCAGGTCGGCGCTGGCGATGCGCGTCGACGCCAGCAGGCCGAAACCGGTATTGATGCCGTAAGCGGTGCGGTTTTCGGCGAGGATCTGTTCAACGCAGGCCACGCTGTCTTCGATCTGGCGATCGGCGCTGGCGTCGAGGGTCAGCGTTACCGGCCGCTGATAGATCGCGCGCAGTTGGGCGAGGCTCAACTGGCCAGGGATCAGATTCAGCGGGGTCGCCTGTTGGGTGTTGGTCACGATGCTGCTACTCCTTGATGGGTATCGGTCGTCTGCGCTGAACCGGCTCCTGCCTGTCCCGCGCGAGGGGCGCTTGCGCTGCGACCGTTGTTGTCGGTGTCGGGGTTAGCGCCTGCCGCGTAGTCGCGGCAGCGCTGGAATACGGTTTCCAATGACTCTTCGTTCTTCAGCAGCGTCACGCTGCTGGCGATGTCCGGGGCCAGCCAGCGGTCTTCGTCGTAGGCCGGCACGCGCTCGCGCAAAAGACGCCACGCGACTTCGGTGCCGACGCCAAAACGCGGGCCCTTGAAAAACTCGAACGCCTGGGCGGCCAGCAGATACTCGATGGCGAGGATCTGCGTCACGTTCTCCAGCACCTTGTGCAGCTTCAAGGCGGCGCTGGTGCCCATGCTCAGATGATCCTCCTGCAGGCCGGACGTCACGTAGTTATCAATGACCGCCGGTTGTGCCAACTGGCGGTTTTCGGCACACAGCGAGGCGGCGACGTATTGGGTGATCATCATCCCGGAATTGACCCCCGGCTGGCTGACCAGAAACGCCGGAAGCCCGCTGACTGTCGGGTTGATCAGCCGGTCCAGCCGTCGCTCGGCAATCGAGCCCAGTTCGGCCATGGCGATCGCCAGCAAGTCAGCGGCCATCGCCACGGACTGGCCGTGGGGGTTGGCCTGGGAAACCACCCGATACGCTTCGGGTGTGCCCAGCAGCAGCGGGTTGTCGGTGGCCGAGTTGAGCTCTATTTCGATCTGCCGCGTCGCGTGGGCCAACTGGTCGCGGGTGGCGCCGTGGACCTGCGGGATCGAGCGGATGCTCAGGGCGTCCTGGGTGCGGATGCCCTGACTGTTGGCGAGCACCTCGCTGCCGGCGAGCAGGCCGCGCAGGTTTTTGCCGACCTGCTGCATGCCGGGGTGCGGCTTGAGCGCAATGATGGTTTCGTCAAAGGCGTCGAGCTGGCCCCGCAGACCTTCGAAGGTCATGGCGCTGATAACATCGGCCCACTGCATCAGGCGATTCACGTCGGCAATCGCCAGGCAACTGAGGCCGGTCATGCACGGCGTGCCGTTGACCAGACACAGGCCGTCCTTGGCCCCCAGCTCCACCGGCGACAGGCCTTCTTCGCTGAGCGCCTGCAACGCCGACATCACTTGCCCGCGATAACTCACCTGACCGACGCCCAACAGCGCGACGCCGATGTGCGCCATGTGAGTGAGATATCCCACGGACCCCTGGGACGGCACTTGCGGTGTGATGCGGCGATTGAGCAAGGCGAGCAAGGCCTCGACCACCTGACGATGAATCCCGGACTTGCCCTGGCTGTAGTTGATGATCGCGGCGCAGGTGATCGCGCGCGTCTGCTCGTCCGGTAGCGCCGGGCCGACGCCGCAGGCATGGCTGAGCAGGGTGTTGCGCGACAGCCGACCCAGTTGCTCCCCGGCCAGCGAAACATTGCACAGCGCGCCGAGGCCGGTGTTCACGCCATAAGCGCGCTCCCCGCTGGCAACGATGCGCTGTACGATCGCCTGGGCGTTGTCGATGTGCGCCCATGCGCTTTCCGACAACGCCAGCGTTGCGCCATGGCGGGCAACGGCGGTCACCTCCTGCCAGCTGACCGGGCCCTCACCGATGATGATCAGTTCTGCTCGCGACATGACCACAGCGTCCTTAGAGAGTCGCCACGCGCCGCTGCACGAAACGATCAACGTAATCGTCGGCAGGCGAGTAGAGGATTTCTTTCGGCGTCCCGACCTGGATCAACTGACCGTCCTTCAAAATCGCGATGCGGTTGCCGATACGCACGGCTTCGTCGAGGTCGTGGGTGATGAAAACGATGGTCTTCTTCAGGTTCGACTGCAGCTCCAGCAACTGGTCCTGCATCTCCGCGCGGATCAGCGGATCGAGGGCGCTGAACGCTTCGTCCATCAGGATGATGTCAGTGTCAGCCGCCAGCGCCCGTGCCAGGCCGACACGCTGCCGCATGCCGCCGGAGAGCTGATGGGGGTACTTCTTCTCGTAGCCCTTCAGGCCCACCGTGGTGATCCAGTGCTGCGCGCGCTCGGCGCATTGCGCTTTGCTCTCGCCACGAACGGTCAGGCCGTAGGCGACGTTGTCGATCACGGTCTTGTGCGGCAGCAGGCCGAAGCTCTGGAACACCATGCTGATCTTGTGCCGACGGAAGTTGCGCAGCGCTTCCATGTCGTAGGTCAGGATGTTCTCGCCATCGACCAGAATCTCGCCGCTGGTGGGATCGATCAGGCGGTTGAAGTGGCGCACCAGGGTCGATTTCCCCGAACCCGACAGGCCCATGATCACGAAGATCTCGCCGCTGGAGATGGACAGCGACAGGTCGTTCACGCCGACCACGCAGCCCGTCTGCGCCAGGACCTGATCCTTGCTCTGATTATTCTGAACCATCGCCAGGGCATCCTTGGCGCGGTTGCCGAAGATCTTGTACACGTTCTTGACGACGATTTTGCCGCCCGGGCTCACCGCACTGTCTGGGCCGCCCGAGTTCGCTGGATTAATTATCTCGACGCTCATTTGTTCGCCTCATGCCGTGGACGGCCGTAGGCCTGCGTAATACGGTCGATCACGACCGCCAGAATGACGATGGCCAGACCCGCTTCCAGGCCGCGTCCGACGTTGAGGGTCTGGATGCCGACCAGCACGTCTTCACCCAGACCGCGCGCACCGATCATCGAGGCGATCACCACCATCGACAGCGCCATCATCGTGGTCTGGTTGATCCCGGCCATGATGCTCGGCAGCGCCAGCGGCAGTTGCACGCCAAACAGTTGCTGCCAGCGGTTGGCGCCGAATGCGTTGATCGCTTCCATGACTTCGCCATCGACCTGACGAATGCCCAGGTCTGTCAGACGAATCAACGGCGGCGCGGCGTAGATGACGGTGGCGAAAATCGCCGGGACTTTGCCCAGACCAAACAGCATCAGCACCGGAATCAGGTACACGAAGCTGGGCATGGTCTGCATGATGTCCAACAGCGGCATCAACACCGAACGCAGGCGATTGCTGCGCGCCGACAGAATGCCGAGCGGTATGCCGATGATTACCGAAATGAGCGTGGCCACCAGCATCAGCGCCAGGGTCTGCATCAGCTTGTCCCACAGGCCTACGGCGCCGACCAGAAACAGCAGGCCGACGATGACGACTGTGGTGGTGATCTTGCGGGTCGCGTGCCAGGCGATCAGGCCGACGATGGCCAGCAGGAGCCACCACGGCGCAACGCGCAACAGGCCTTCGAGCTTGACGATGGCCCACAGCAGCGTGTCGGAGATGTGCCGGAACACATCGCCGTAGTTGGTGACCAGCTTGTCGACCCAGTCATTGACCCAGTCGGCGATGGAGAACGTGAAGCTTTCGGGGAACATATCGTTATCTCGATGTTTAGAGTGGCGGCCTGGTTCCTGTAGGAGCGTGGCTTGTCCCGCGATCTGTCGCGAAGCGGCAGCAAAATCAAACGTTGCGGTGTGTCTGACATACCGCGTTCGGCTTATCTACGACCGGTTCCCGGCCGCTCGCGGGACAAGCCACGCTCCTACAGACAGCGGTGCCTGTCAGAGAGAGGCATCCACCTTCTTCGCCGCATCCTCGCTCACCCACTGATGCCAGACTTCCGGGTGCTCCTTGAGGAAGATTTTCGCCAGCTTCGGCGACTCGATGCGCTCTTTGGTCATGCGCGCCAGATTCTGGTTGAGCAGGTCGATCGGGATGTTGACCTTCTCCATCACCGACACCAGTTCAGGCGCCTGTTCGTGGAACGCCTTGGACAGGCCGACCTTGATCTCGATGGTCTTGTTCACGCCGGCTTTCTCTTCCAGACGCACCATGTCCACCTGGCCCATCAGCGGGGTCGGCGACCAGTAGTACGCCAGGATCGGCTCGCCACGCTTGTAGCTGGACAGAATCGCCGCATCCAGCGCCGGGCCGGTGCCTGGGCGGAAGTTGGTGTATTTGCTTTCCAGGCCATAGCTCTTCAGCATTTCGCTGTTTTCCAGCTCGCAGGTCCAGCCGGCCGGGCAGTTATAGAAACGGCCTTTTTCCGGCTCTTCGGCGTCCTTGAACAGGGCTGCGTATTTGCCCAGATCGGCGATGGACTTGAGGTCCGGTGCCTTGGCTTCCAGCTTGCGCTTGGCGTCGCCTTCGATCACGTAACGCGGCACGTACCAGCCTTCCACCGCACCCTTCACCGGTGAGCCGACGCCGACCACTTTGCCGGCGGCTTCAGCCTTGTTCCAGACTTCGCTGCGGCCGACCCATTCTTCGGCAAACACTTGAATATCGTTGGTGCTCAGGGCGTTTTCCATGGTGATGGAGTTGCCCGGCAGACTATCCACTTCGCAGCCATAGCCCTTGTTCAGCACAACTTGCAGCACGTCGGTCAGCAGCATTGCGCTTTCCCAGTTCAGACCGGCGAATTTCACCGGCTTGCCGGACTCGCACCATCCCGCCGCTTGACTGGCGCCACTGGCGAGCACGCCCGCGGTGAGCAACGTGGATAGCAGGGCCTTTTTCGTGTTCATTGAGTGACGCTCCGGTCTTTTAGTGGATGACGGCAGTAGCGAAAACAGACGGCTTCCAGCCAAGGGGAGAGGCACTTGTCGGCCTCGTCCCGCTTCTCTCTCCAGCATGCCCCCTGCAACAGACGTGCATGACGAACGGTCAGTTCACCGCGACGTGCGCAGGGGCAACGGTGCGGCTTGCCTGAAGCGCCTCGGAATCCGTCGGCAGGATCAGGCGATCGGCCACGTTGCCCGGCCACTTCTTCGCCGCCACGTAGTACAGCACAGCGGGCACGATGAGGCCGATGATCCACGAAATGTCGGTGTCATCAAGGCTCGCCACCAGCGGGCCAGTATAAAAATGGG
The DNA here is from genome assembly GCF_055284355.1 of Pseudomonas sp. HP_01. Taxonomy (NCBI): domain Bacteria; kingdom Pseudomonadati; phylum Pseudomonadota; class Gammaproteobacteria; order Pseudomonadales; family Pseudomonadaceae; genus Pseudomonas; species Pseudomonas sp. HP_01. The sequence continues at coordinate 13,244 of NZ_JBTOPV010000056.1, forward strand.
TGGAGATGAACGGCATTTGAATCAGCACGCCCAGCACGTAAATTCCGATGCCCATCCCGTTCCAGCGGCCATAGCGACCGTTCGGGTCCGAGAGCGCCGGGATGTCGTAGCGTTCTTTGGTGATGCAGTAGAAATCCACCAGATTGATCGCGCTCCACGGCGTGAAGAACGCCAGCAGAAACAGGATGAAAGCCGAGAAATCCTTGAGGAACGAGTCCTTGCCCAGCAGCGCCAGGGCCGTTGCGATGCCGACCATGGCGAAAATGTACGTCAGCCGCAGCGCGCTGGAGATGTGCCGATTGCCACGGAAGCCGCTGACAATGGTGGCGATGGACATGAAGCTGCCGTAGGCGTTGAGCGTAGTGATGGTCACCTTGCCGAACGCAATGCTGAAATACAGCGCTGCCGCGACCGCGCCAGTCCCGCCAAGGCCGACGATAAACGAGACCTCGTGATGGGCGAAATTTTTGCCCGCCAGTGCCGCCGCGAACACGCCGAAGACCATGGACGCCTGCGCGCCGATCACCGACCCCAGACCTACCGCCCAGAACGTTTTGCCGGCTGAGGTGCTGCGCGGCAGATAGCGCGAGTAGTCCGCAACGTAAGGGCCAAAGGCGATCTGCCAGGACGCCGACAGGGAAATCGCCAGCAGGAAGCTGCTCAGCGAGAAGTGCTTGTTGCCCAGCAACGCGCCAACGTCATTGCCCGCCAGCAGCGCGGCGAACAGGTAAACGAAGGCGATCACGCCGATGAGGCTGGCGACCCGGCCGATCAGGTGGATGACCCGGTAGCCCAGAATGGTCAGTACCACGATGGCCGCGGCGAAGATCACCACGCCCTGCCAGTCAGGAACGTTGATCAGTTGCGCCACCGCTTGACCGGCAAGCAACGAGCCGCTGGCAGAAAAACCGATGTACATCAGGCACACCAGCACCAGCGGAATCACCGCGCCGTAGACGCCGAACTGCACCCGGCTGGAAATCATCTGCGGCAGACCGAGCTTCGGGCCTTGTGCCGCATGGAGCGCCATGACGCCGCCGCCGATGAGTCGCCCGATGAAAAGCCCGATCAGCGACCAGTACACATCACCGCCCAGCACCACGGCCAGCGCCCCGGTGACGATCGCGGTGATCTGCAGGTTGGCGCCCAGCCAGAGGGTGAACTGGCTGAACAGACGACCGTGTCGCTCGGCATCAGGGATGTAATCGATCGAACGCCGCTCGATCACGGAAGCAGGTGCAGCACGATCATCTTGAACAGCCATTGCGAAGATCCCCGTAAGTCGAATGTTGGGACGCATAACTGCGGAATGCATCTCTCCGTAGGAGTGAGCTTGCTCGCGATTTCGTAATGTCGGGCGCCATCAATGGTGAATGGTCCGACGCTATCGCGAGCAAGGTGGAGCGCCACCGCGGTCACTCCTATAGGGAAGTGCTTTAGCCGTTAATCATCGGCAGGTTGAGACCCTGCTCTTTGGCGCAGTCGATCGCGATCTGATACCCCGCATCGGCATGACGCATCACACCGGTGGCCGGGTCGTTGTGCAGGACTCGGGCGATACGTTCGGCAGCTTCATCGGTGCCGTCGCAGACGATGACCATGCCCGAGTGCTGCGAGAAGCCCATGCCGACGCCGCCGCCATGGTGCAGCGAGACCCAGGTCGCGCCGCTCGCGGTGTTGAGCAGGGCGTTGAGCAGCGGCCAGTCGGACACGGCGTCGGAGCCGTCCTGCATCGACTCGGTCTCGCGGTTGGGGCTGGCCACGGAGCCGGAGTCGAGGTGATCACGACCGATCACCACCGGCGCCGACAGCTCGCCGCTGCGGACCATTTCGTTGAAGGCCAGGCCCAGTTTGGCGCGCTGGCCCAGGCCGACCCAGCAGATACGCGCCGGCAGACCCTGGAAGCTGATGCGCTCGCGGGCCATGTCCAGCCAGTTGTGCAGGTGCGCGTCGTCCGGGATCAGCTCTTTGACTTTGGCGTCGGTCTTGTAGATGTCTTCAGGATTGCCCGACAGCGCGGCCCAGCGGAACGGACCGACGCCACGGCAGAACAGCGGGCGAATGTAAGCAGGCACAAAGCCGGGGAAGTCGAAGGCATGGGTTACGCCGACTTCTTTGGCCATCTGACGGATGTTGTTGCCGTAATCGAACGTCGGCACGCCCATTTTCTGGAACGCCAGCATGGCTTCGACGTGCTCGGCCATGGACTGCTTGGCAGCCTTGACCACTGCGGCAGGCTCGGTGGCGGCGCGCTCGCGGTACTGCTCCCAGGTCCAGCCTTTTGGCAGGTAGCCGTTGAGCGGATCGTGGGCGCTGGTCTGGTCGGTGACCATGTCCGGGCGCACGCCACGACGGACCATTTCCGGAAGGATCTCGGCGGCGTTGCCGCACAGGGCGATGGAGATCGCCTTGCCTTCGGCGGTGTATTTGGCGATGCGGGCGAGGGCGTCGTCGAGGTCCGTGGCTTGCTCGTCGACATAGCGGGTTTTCAGGCGGAAATCGATGCGGCTTTGCTGGCATTCGATGTTCAGCGAGCAGGCGCCCGCCATGCCGGCAGCGAGTGGCTGCGCGCCGCCCATGCCGCCAAGGCCTGCGGTCAGTACCCAACGGCCTTTCAGGTTGCCGTCGTAATGCTGACGGCCGGCTTCGACGAAGGTTTCGTAGGTGCCTTGAACGATGCCCTGGCTACCGATGTAGATCCAGCTGCCGGCGGTCATCTGGCCGTACATCGCCAGGCCTTTTGCATCCAGTTCGTTGAAATGCTCCCAGCTCGCCCAGTGAGGGACCAGATTGGAGTTGGCGATCAGCACGCGGGGCGCGTTGCTGTGGGTCTTGAACACGCCGACCGGTTTGCCGGACTGCACCAGCAGGGTTTCGTCGTCATTCAGGTTCGTCAGGCTTTCGACGATCTTGTCATAGCATTCCCAGTTACGCGCCGCACGACCGATACCACCGTAGACCACCAGTTCGTTCGGGTTCTCGGCGACTTCCGGGTCGAGGTTGTTCATCAACATCCGCAACGGTGCCTCGGTCATCCAGCTCTTGGCGGTCAGTTGCGTGCCACGGGCTGCGCGGATTTCCACATCGCGGCGTTTGGTCCATTGCGGAGCAGGGGTGTTGTGGTCAGTAGTCACTTAACAATCCTCGATGATCAATCCGGCCTGGACGCGGGGGCCCGTGACGAACGTGGGAATAAGGCTCTGCATGGGCGCCGTCGTTGTGAACGAACCGGCCTGGCTGCACGCTTTGGCAACTCATGCTTACTTGTACATACAAGCATATGCAACCAAGGGGCCAACGTTGGTTTTGCAAGCGCAGAAATCCCGTCGGCCCGCATTGCGTCGGGCTTGCCAGGGATCCAGTTGTGCGAAGGGTTATGGATGCAAGGAAGGTGAAAAGAAGGAAATTGTTACTTTTCGGTGCGGGTGCCCCAGCACAGTGCGTGGCTGGGGGTAACAGAGAGTCTGCTGTCAGAGCTGGATCAATGCTGAGCCAGCTTGCTGCGCAACAGCCACACCCCGGCAAGCGCCGACGCGATTGAGCCCAGCAACACGCCCACTTTCACTTCATCGATCAGATGCGCTGCACCCGGGAAGGCCAGGTTGCCGATGAACAGGCTCATGGTGAACCCGATCCCGCAGAGCAGGGCCACGCCATACAGCTGGGGCCAGTTGCTGCCTTCCGGCAGTGTCGCCAGCCCGGACCGGATCGCCAGTACCGCTGCGAGAAATACACCAATCTGCTTGCCGACAAACAGGCCCAGCGCCACACCCAGCGGTACCGGGTCGACCAGGTTGCCGAGAGTAATGCCCGACAGGGACACGCCCGCATTGGCAAAGCCGAAGATCGGTACCACCGCGAACGCCACCCAGTAGTGCATTTTTTCTTCGAGAAACAGCAGCGGCGAGCGGGCTTCTTCTTTACGCGTGCCCAGCGGAATGCACAGGGCCAGTGCCACACCGGCCAACGTTGCGTGCACGCCTGATTGCAGCACGAAGAACCACAACAGCAGACCCAGCAGCAGGTACGGCAGCAATCGCTGCACGCCCATGCGGTTCATGATCACCAGCACGGCCAGCGTCGCGAAGGAGGCGCCGAGCATCACCATATCCAGGCCGGTGCTGTAGAACAGCGCAATGATGGTGACGGCGCCCAGGTCATCGAGAATCGCCAGTGCGGCCAGAAACACCTTCAACGAAGTCGGCACGCGCTTGCCCAGCAATGACAGCACGCCGAGGGCAAAGGCAATGTCGGTGGCGGCAGGGATCGCCCAGCCACTCATGGTTTCGGCGTTGCCCATGTTGACGCCGATGTAGATCAGCGCCGGCACCAACATGCCACCCGCTGCCGCAAAACCGGGGAGTGCACGCTGGCCCCAGGTGGCAAGACCACCGGCCAATACTTCGCGTTTTATTTCCAGGCCGACCATCAGAAAGAAGATCGCCATCAGCCCGTCGTTGATCCATAGCTCGATCGACAGCCCGCCCCAGACACTGTGCAGTGCGGCGAAGTACGAGGGGGCGAGGGGGGAGTTGGCGACGATGATCGCTGCGAGGGCGGCACCCATCAGCACGAGGCCGCCTGCCGATTCCGATGCTAGAAAACTGGCAAGGATGGCGAGGGCTCGTGGGCTTTCTTTGTTGTCGTTGAGCGTCGTCATGGTCGTCCCTGTGCTGGCGAAAAAAAGACGCAATCTAACACAGGGGTGGCGGGACTCAGACGCGCGACAGCTCGATCACGCACACGCGGCTGGCGCGCGGGGCGTAGAGCACCGTCTCCAGCAGCGTGCCCGGGGCATTGTCCAATTGTAAGCAGTCATGTTTTTCGAGCACTTGCGGCGGGTGCTCGCCGACATTGGCGGCCATCTGCTCGGCGGCGCTGAACACCAGAAACACATCGGCCGAACTGAAAAAACGCTGGGGCTGCATCACATCGATCCACTGCAGGCGCGCGCGGTAGCGGGCTGGCGAGTAGATCAGGTTGAAGTCGCGGATCGGGCCGTCGAGCAGTGTGCACGACACTGCGCTGTCGCCGCTGAACGCGAACGGATCGGACGGCAGCAGTGGCTCGCTGTTCTTGCCATCGATATTCAGCGTCATGCCTGTGCCTTGCAGCACGGTAATGATGCGCTGATAACCGGCGAACACCGAAAAGCCGCCCGACTCGGCGATGTCGGCAATCGACAGCCGCCAGCCGAAACCTTCCAGGCCTTCGCCGGCATCGCGGGTGATTTCCTCGGTGCTGCCGCCACCGTTTTTCCAAGGCATGCGCGGGTAGTCCGCAGCGCGCAGAACAGTCAGTTGAGTCATTTACTGAAGCGTCCTTCCAGGCGGTGGCGTGAGCCGGGGTGAATGAGGCGGGCGGCCGTCACCGGTTGGCGGCCGGACCAGGTGCGTCGACGCACCAGCAGGCACGGCTCGCCCTGCTCGATCTGTAGCAACTTGCATTCGTCGGGCTCGGCGAGAATCGCCTCAACCACGTGCTCACCTTCGGTCAGCGGCGCGACCTGGGATAGGTAGGCGTAGGGCGTTTGTTGAGTGAAATCCTGCTGTAGGTAGTCCGGCGCGACGAGGGCGTTGACGAAACGGTCTTCGATTTGCACGGGAATATCGTTTTCGAAATGCACGATCAGCGAATGAAACACCCGCTGGCCTTCACGCATGTCCAGCGCCAGCGCGCGTTCGGAACCGGCAGCTTCTTCGGTGAGGATGATGACCTGGCAGGTGTGGGCGTGACCGCGGGCGGCGATCTCGTCGGCAATGTTATGCACCTCGAACAGCGCGGATTGAGTCTTGGGCTCGGCGACGAACGTGCCGACGCCCTGCATGCGCACCAACATCCCTTCGGCGGTCATCTCGCGCAGTGCGCGGTTGATGGTCATGCGGCTGAAGCCCAGTTGCGTCACCAGTTCGCTCTCGGACGGCACGCGGTGGTGCGGCGGCCAAGTGCCATTCTGAATCTGCTGGGTGATCATGTGCTTCACCCTGGCGTACAGCGGCGCCGGACTGTCACCCATCTGGGAAGCCAGCGGCAAATTGGCAGGCGGAGTCGGCACAGAGAAATCCTTGTTATGGCGTTATTCAGGCGAAAGAGATTACAGCGTCCACGCTAGCGATTAACACGTGTGCCGACAAGCGCGGCGAAGTTTACCGACCGTATAAACGTCTGTATATGTATAGACAATTTCAAGCGAGGGGTGCCGAGTCATGTCCGTTTTCTTTGCCGAACGCGCGTTATTGCCCACCGGCTGGGCCAGCAACGTACGTTTCGAGGTCAGCGCTGATGGGCTGTTGAGTCATGTTCAGGCCGACGCCGATGCCGGTGACGCCGAACGGCTCAACGGGCCTGTCGTGCCGGGTATGCCCAATCTGCACTCCCACGCTTTTCAGCGCGCCATGGCGGGCCTGGCGGAAGTGGCCGGCAATCCCAATGACAGTTTCTGGACCTGGCGCGACCTGATGTATCGCCTCGTCGGGCAGATCAGCCCGCAGCAGCTCGGCGTCATCGCGCGGCAGCTCTACATCGAGATGCTCAAGGGCGGCTTCACCTCGGTTGCGGAATTCCACTACGTCCATCAGGACACCACCGGCAAGCCCTATGCCGACCCTGCCGAGCTGGCGCTGCAGGTCAGTCAGGCCGCGAGTTCGGTCGGCATCGGCATGACCCTGCTGCCGGTGCTCTACAGCCACTCCGGTTTCGGCGGCCTGACGCCGAACGAGGGCCAGCGCCGGTTCATCAACAGCACCGACAGTTACCTGGATCTGCAGTCCCGCCTGAAGCCCGTCATCGCCGCGGAATCCGCCCAGGCGCTGGGGCTGTGCTTTCATTCGTTGCGCGCCGTGACCCCGCAGCAGATCAGCGACGTGACGGCCGCCAGCGACCGCCATTGCCCGGTCCACATCCATATCGCCGAGCAGCAAAAGGAAGTCGACGATTGCCTGAGCTGGAGCGGTCGCCGGCCATTGCAATGGCTGTACGAAAACGTCGAGGTCGATGGGCGCTGGTGCCTGGTTCATGCGACCCATGCCCAGCCGGACGAAGTGGCGTTGATGGCGAAAAGTCGTGCGATCGCGGGACTGTGCCTGACCACCGAAGCGAACCTCGGCGACGGGATTTTTCCGGCGGTGGATTACATCGCCCAGGGCGGGCGTTGGGGCATTGGCTCTGACAGCCATGTGTCGCTGAGCGTGGTGGAAGAGTTGCGTTGGCTGGAATACGGCCAGCGTCTGCGCGATCAACGTCGAAATCGCCTGTACCGGCCGGATCAACCGATGGTCGGACGCACGCTGTACGATGCGGCGTTGTTGGGCGGTGCACAAGCGATGGGGCAACCGGTAGGCGCTTTGGAAGTTGGCAAGCGTGCGGACTGGCTGGTGCTGGACGGCAACGATCCGTATCTCGCGACGGCGTCCGGCGATGCCATTCTCAATCGCTGGATGTTCGCCGGGAGTGATCGTCAGATCAAGGATGTGATGGTCAATGGCCGCTGGGTGATCCGCGACGGCCATCATGCCGATGAAGGCCCTAGCAGCCGCGCGTTCACTCAGGTATTGCGGGAATTGCTGGGCTGATGCATCTGCGGTGAGTGCCCCGAGACACTCGCAAGCAATGTGGAGCGCCACACCGGTCGCTCCCACGGACATATGAACATCCTGTGGGAGCGAGCTGCTCGCGAAGGGTTAGTCTGCCTTGCCTACTTTTGAATCCGCCACCCGCCAGATCAGCTTGGTGGTGTCGTAACCCTGCTGCTGCGCTCTCATCAGCATGTCGTTACGCACTGAGTCCGACACCTGAGGCGTGCGCGACAGCAGCCACAGGAACTTGCGGCTCGGGCTGCCGACCAGAGCGACTTTGTAATCGGGGCTCACGTACAGCACCCAGTAATCACCCTTCGCCACACCCGGGAAGAGGTTCGAGAACCAGTTATCGAACACGACCCACAGTTTGTCGGTCTTGCCCTGAATCTGCGGCGAAGCCGTCCCGCTTGCCTCCTCCCACTTGCCCTCGATCGTACGGCAGCGGTTGGTGACGGCAATATTCCCATCATCCTTCAGCGTGTAGTGCGCTTCGGACTGCGCGCAGTTGCGCTGGAAGAACATCGGCAGCCTCGCCACTTCGTACCAAGTGCCCTGGTAACGCTTGAGGTCGACGTGATCAACCGTCTTCGGCGCCATGGATTCGCTTTCAGACTTGACCGCACAGCCAGCCAGCCAAACCGCCGCTATCGCCACAGCGCCGAACTTCAATGCCTGACGAATACTCATTCAAGGCCCTGCGCGGAAAACAGCACGACCTTGTCGGCGGCGTACTGGACGCTGATGAACGTCTTCGCATCGCCCCATGTGCAGCTGGACATGCCCAACGCGCCGGAGCACTCGGTCGGGCTGCCGAGCAATTGCTCGACCTGCGCCTTGGGCATGCCGGCCGTGATTTTCGAGTAGTTTTCCTGAGTGACCTTGCTGCAGGCCGCCAGCAGAACGCAGAACGACAACACCGCGAGAGTGCGCAAAGACATGAGATGAAGCTCCTGAATCGAAGGGGGGGGGCAGCGTCGCAGCGCCTAACGTCAGTCATTGATGTTGATGACGGACTCAGCGCTCGCCGCGAACCCTGTAGGAGCGCGCTTGCCCGCGATTACGTTTTGTCGGTCACGAATAGGTTGCTGACCCACCGCATTTCGCGGGCAAGCGCGCTCCTACAGAGTGGTGCGGCGGGCATGTCATTCACGTCGTAGGCCAAAAGCGGCCATTCAGAACTTTATTCCTTGTGATACGCCGTGGCGCGTTCGACTTCTTCTTTCGAACCCAGGAACACGGCGACCCGCTGGTGCAGGCCTTCGGGCTGGATGTCGAGGATGCGCTGATGGCCGTCGGTCGACGCGCCGCCGGCCTGTTCAACCAGGAACGACATCGGGTTGGCTTCGTACATCAGGCGCAGCTTGCCCGGCTTGGAAGGCTCGCGGGAGTCGCGCGGGTACATGAACAGACCGCCACGGGTCAGGATGCGGTGGACGTCGCCCACCATCGCCGCGACCCAGCGCATGTTGTAGTTCTTCTTCAGCGGGCCGTCTTCGCCAGCCAGCAGCTCTTCGACGTAGCGCTTGACCGGGGCTTCCCAGTGACGCTGATTGGACATGTTGACCGCGAATTCCTGAGTGGACTCCGGGATCTTGATGTCTTCGTGGCTGAGGACAAAGCTGCCCATCTCGCGGTCCAGGGTGAAGCCTTTGACGCCGTCACCCAGGGTCAGTACCAGCATGGTCTGCGGGCCGTAGATAGCGTAACCGGCGGCGACTTGCTGTGTGCCTGGCTGCAGAAACGCCTTCTCGTTCAGCGCTTCGTTCTGGCTCAGATACTCGTTGGGGCAACGCAGCACCGAGAAGATCGTGCCGACCGGGGCATTGATGTCGATGTTGGACGAACCGTCCAGTGGGTCGAACACCAGCAGGTAGGCCCCTTTCGGGTATTTGCCGGGGATCTGGTAGGCGTTGTCCATTTCTTCGGAGGCCATGCCGGCCAGGTGACCGCCCCATTCGTTGGCTTCGAGCAGAATCTCGTTGGACATCACGTCCAGTTTCTTCTGCACTTCACCTTGCACGTTTTCGGTGCCCATGCTGCCGAGCACGCCGCCCAGAGCACCTTTGGATACCGCGTGGCTGATCTCCTTGCACGCACGCGCCACGACTTCAATCAGAAAGCGCAGATCGGCAGGGGTGTTGTTGGTGCGGGTCTGCTCGATCAGATAACGACTCAAGGTAACGCGGGACATGGAGAGCTCCGAAATGGGGGATAAAAACGCGCACAGTCTAGCGTGAGCGGAGATTTAATACTGCCTGTCAGACCGGGCAGGTAGTGATTCAGTTCACGGGCTACATCCTAGTGAGACCAGCTTTAGCCGGGAAGAGGCCAGTGTGAACACCACAAATCTTGTAGCGTGACGACCGACGCCTTCCCGGCTGAAGCCGGTCCCACAAGGGATCGTCGCACCCAGTCGCATCGGGTGTGCGTTAAGCGTAGCGCGGACGGGGTGACGAATTGGTGGGCATCGGCTGCAATTTTTTCGATGCCGGATCGATTCAGCGTCATCACCCCGGCACTTATTCTCTGGCGCCTCAGTTGAGCGCCTCGGTTGGCGCTTTATCGTGCGCGTTACTTGCCACGAGAACCACGCAGCGTGCCAAGCGCCATCCATGCCAGAAAAACCACCCCGAGTATCAGCACGGCCCACAGACCGATGCGCTTCATGTCGGGACCACTGGCCTCCACGGGCGCTGCCGGAGCAACCGGCGCCACAGGTGTGGCGGCCATGGACGCGCTGCCCAGTGCTGCCAGCTTCTCCGGGCTGACACCGGGAATCAGCGTCGCCAATGGCAACGCAGCGCTTTTCACCGTGGCGTTGCCAACCGCCAGGCTGTAAGGCGGCGCGCCGCGTCCGAGGAACACCAGTTGTGTGGCACGCACGGCAAAACTCAGCGCTGGCGCGTCCTTGCCCAGGCCGCCGCCTCGATCATCTACCTCAAGTTTCAGTTGCTGCACGACATTGCCCGGCAGCTCCATTTCGTCCTGCACAACGTCCTGACCATTCTGGCTGAGCCGATAAAGCAGGCCGTTGTCGATCATCTGCCAAGGCGCGTTGCTGTCACGACGGCCATAAAGCGTGGCGGGCGCGAGGCTGTTGGGTTGCGCGATATCGATCCGCATGCGTTCCAGCGGCAGGGCCACCGGCAGTTGCCATACATAAACGCCGGGTTTTTCGACGCGTCCATTGATGGCCGGCGACCAGCTCAACGGCAGCACACCGGGCTGCGTGCTGATCAGTTGCACGGCGTTCAACGTCGGCGCGGACAGGGGCGATTTCCACAGCAAGCGTAGATAGCGGGCGCTGCGCCCCGGCAGATTAACAACGCGCTGCTCAACCAACTCTTCGGCGAACGACAGCCTCGCGACCTGACCTTCGCCCCAGCGCTGCCAATGCTGGAGGTCGTCACTGGCCTCGATGCTGAACCGCTGAAAACCATCGCGCTCGCTGCTCCAGTCCAGAATCAGTTGATCCAGCGGCGCGTTGATCGCGCTGGTGTCCAGCAACCAGCCGCGCAGGATCTCTTCGCCCGCCTCGATCTCACCCTGAGGCTGAACCTCTACCAGCGTGCCGGTGGGCGTGCGCTCGACGCGGATTTTCGGCTCGGCGTCTTTCGCGGCATCACTGTTGTACAGCGGGAACCACTTCACCGAGACCGGGCTTGCCTCGGCTGCGCGCTGGGGCGGGCTTTGGGTGATTGCGTAGGGTTGGGCCTGGCCGTCGGCATTGAAAACGCGCACGTCGTTGAGAGTGCTTTGGCGCGCGTTCAGCTGCACGCCGAGGGGCAATTCCAGCCGATACCAAGGCCCTTCGCCGCTGACGGTCAGCGGCGCATGGGTGGTGAAATCATCCGGCAGATCCTCCGCCTGGCTGAGCGGCGCCGCGCACAGCAGCGAGCCCAGCAACGGGGCAAGCAGGGCGGCCTTGATGACGAACTGACGACTCAACTGAACACTCCTTACGCGCTTCATTTTGATGCCCGGTCCGCCGCGTCGGCATCGGTCAGGCCCTCTCTTCGGGCCGGATGCCGGGGCGGAAGGGGGGCGAAATATCCCACCACCAGCAACAGAACGCCAACGCCGATAAAGGAAATGATTCGCTCCAGACCGCCACGATTGCTCAGCTCGACGAAGAACAGCTTGGCCACGACGACGCCGATCAGTGCGGCGCCGACGATCCACAGGTCGCGGCGGGCGCGCAGATGGCCGCCGATCATCAGCGCCAGCGCGGTCAGGGTCCAGACGATGGAAAGGCCGGCCTGCACGCGCATTGATTCAAACAGCGCGTCGGGGTACCAGGCCACGCCGGCCCAGTGATGCGCCGTGCGCAGCACCATGGCGGTGATCAGCGCGAACAGCGACGCGCCGGCAATCACCAGCGCCGCTTTCTGCGCACGCGCCTCGCTGATGCCCAATTGCGGAAGTTGCTGGCGGGTCCAGCTGAAGATGCCGGTCAGCGTAATCAGCAAGCCCAGCTCCAGCGGGTTCAGCAATGGCAGATAGGGCAGGGGATCGGCAGCGCCGTCGCTGAACCCGTTCGCCATCCAGAACCAGGCGAGCATCAATGCAGCCAGCGGCGCCGCAGCCCAGACGCGGTACTCACGCGGATACGCACTGACAGGCCAGGGCCACGTGCGGGATGCCGTCATCGCCAGCAAATACAAGCTTGGCAGCAACGCCCAGCCCAGCCAGCGCCAAGCGTTATACGCCTCCGACAACACCAGCAACCCGTAACGAAGTTGCAGCGAGAGCACGCCGATGATCAGCCAGCAGCCGATCACGTGGGCAGCACCGCGCAGGCGCGGGAGCAGCAGTTTGTCGAGCCGCTTCAAGGACCACAGGTGAACCGCAAACACCGCAAGCCAGCCCAGCCAGCCCCAATCGGCGGCAGGGTTGTAATAGGGGCTGAAGCTCATCAGCGCGAGCAACACAGCGCTCATCGGCGTCAGCAGCGTCGATAGCTGAGCGATTCCCGTCCAGTTCAGGCGTAGGGCAGCCATTGTCCACAGCCCGGCGCTGACCGCACCCAGCACCAGCAACGCCGAGAACACGTTAGTGCCTGCTACAGGGTCAGTCATGATGAACAGCGCGACAGACCACCACAGCGTCCCCCACATCAACAACGCAGGTTGCAATACACGTTCGCTTAGCGACAGACGCAAAGTCCCGATGCGTTCTACGGTGAGCGCGCTTACCAAGCCAGACAGCGCGATGATCAAGGGGGTCCAGAAATCCCCCTGATTGAACGTAGGGACATACCAACGCCCGACCACGCCCATGAACGCGATCCCTGCGCCCAGTTGCAACAGCAGCCCGAAACCTCGAGCCAGCACGCGGTTCTGGCGCATACCGAGCCAGAACACCGCGGCGCCTTCGACCGCCCAGGCGACGGTCGTCCATTGCGCGCTCAGGCCAAGGGGAATCGCCAGCGTCCCGAACACCACGCCCAGCGACAGGCACGTTTCAACCAGCAGCAACGCCCGACCCGGTGCGCGCCCGGCCAGGAACCGGGCGATGCCCATGTACAGCAAGCCCAGCGCCAGTGCGCTCAACGCAGCGCCGAATTCCAGATGTTTGACGAGCGCGTACTGCAGGCCGAAACCGACGATGGGCGTGCCGAACAACAGGCTGCCATCGACGTAGTGGGTTTGGCGTGCGGACCAGCGCAGGGTCGCTTCCCGGCTGTCGTCGTCGGGCCCGGCTGCGTGTTCCTGCAGCTTGCGCCGGGCGAACAGCAGACCGATGGCCAGGTACATCAGGAAGAACAGAATCAGGAAGGGTTCGGTGCTCCAGAACAGCTCGGGCGTGTACGCGTCCATGCCCCAGGCGAAGCCGATGCCGAATGTGCCGATGAAGCCGATCAGGTTCAGCGGGCGCCAGGCCTTGAACCAGGCGATGGCGAAGATGCCAGCATTGAGCAGGGCGAAATAACTGAACAGCGCGACGTGACTGCCCTCGCCAGAGGACGTCAGCAGCGGCGCGGCAAATCCGCCCAGGGCGGCGACGCAGGCGAGGGCCAGGGAGTTTTGCGTGACTGCGAGAATGGCCGAAAACACGGTGACCGCAACCAGCAGGCTGAATGCCATGCCCGGCGCCAGCAGGGTGTGAACTTTCATCGCGGCGAACACGGTCAGGTACAGCACCGCGACGCCCGTCCCCTGCAGCATCAGCGCGAAGGATTCATTGCGATGACGCAGCCACCAACCCAGGCCCAGCAGCGCCAGCGCTGCCAAAGCGACGCCGGCATAGCGAGCTTCGATCGGAACGACCATGCCTTCGGTGGCGTAGCGCAGCAGAAACGCCAGGCCGAGAAACAACAGCACCACGCCGACCCGCAGCACGGTGTTGCCGCCGAGCAGCCAGTTTTTCGCGCGCAGTAAGGCGCTGTCGAAGAGGCTGTGCTGGGGAGGAGCGGGCTGGGTTGAAGCGTGCTGAGAGGCGGGCACGTAACTCGGGGCTGTGGATGATGGCGCCGGTGCAGGGCGACTCCATTCCGAATCGCCGACATCCGGGGTGACTGGCTCGAGGTCCGGAAGATCCCACAGCAGTTCCGGGCCGTCGTCTGCGATGGGCTGAACATTTAACGGCGCTGACACGGGCGCATCCGGCAACTGGGCGGCGGAATCCAGCTGGCTTAAGCGTTGTTGTACGGCGTCCAGGTCCAGCCGGGTCTTGGCAAGTTCGGCTTTCTGCGCGGCGGTTTCCCGCGTCAATGCGCTCAGCCGGAAGCTCAAACCCGCGGCCAGACCAATGACCGCACCGACAGCGCCGCCCAACAGCGACTCATCAAGAAGCGCCCCGAGCACCAGCCCGGCCAGCATAAGAATCCATTGCACGCGACGACATCCCTTTTCGGCCGATTACCGGCGATGGCGAAAAGTATATCGGGGCTCAGGAAAGGGGAAACATTTTGTGTCGGGGAAGGAGAACTGAGTCGCTGGTGCATCAGGGCGCAATCATATCCGGCGTTCGAATGCTGATCTGTTGATGCTGCTGGCCCAAACGGTGGGTTGAGAGAACGTTGGGAGGAAGGGGACTGATTTATTTACAACGCTTCACCGTAAATTAATCTGTCCCCGCCCAGGCGTTCCTGGTGAATGAAAGTAAGTCTTCGCGAGCAAGCTCCCACAGGATTTGTACTTGCTGCGAGAGCGAGCAGTCACATCAAGGTGATCGTCTCGGTTGAGACAATCACCTCACGCGCCCTTAATCCAGCGCGTTCCAGATTTCGGTCGCGTACTCGCGGATGGTCCGGTCCGAGGAGAACCAGCCCATGCGCGCGGTGTTGAGCACCGCCGAGCGCCACCATTCTTTCGAATCGTGCCAGCGCGCTTCGACCTTGGCCTGTGCGTGCCAGTACGACTCAAAGTCAGCGCAGACGAAGAAGCGGTCGTAGTTGATCAACTGATCGATCAACCCGGCGTAGCGATAAGGATCATCCGGCGAGAACACCCCGCCCCGAATCGCTTGCAGCACGTCATTCAAACGCCCGGATGCGGCGATGTCCTGATGCGCGTTGAACTCACCGGCATGCTTGCGCGCTTCGACTTCCTGCGAGGTCATGCCGAAGATGAACATGTGCTCCAGGCCGACCTGCTCGCTCATCTCCACGTTGGCGCCGTCGAGGGTGCCGATGGTCAGTGCGCCGTTGAGGCCGAACTTCATATTGCTGGTGCCGGACGCTTCCAGGCCCGCCGTGGAAATCTGCTCCGACAAATCCGCCGCCGGAATGATGCTTTCCGCCAGGCTGACGTTGTAGTTGGGCATGAACACCACTTTCAAACGGCCGCGCAGCGTAGGGTCGTTGTTGACCGTGCGCGCGATGTCGTTGGTCAGCTTGATGATCAGCTTGGCCGAGTGATAACTGGCCGCCGCCTTGCCGCCGAAGATCTTCACGCGAGGCACCCAATCGGTGCTCGGGTCGGCACGCATGGCCTGATACAGCGCCACGGTGTGGAACAGGTTCAGCAACTGACGCTTGTATTCGTGGATACGTTTGACCTGGACGTCAAACATCGCCTCAGGGTTAACCACGATGCCCATGCGGTCCTGAATGATCGTCGCCAGGGCCTGTTTGCTTTGCAGGCGTTGGGCAGCGAATTCCTTCTGGAATCGTGCGTCGTCGGCCAGCGGCTCCAGTCTCAGCAGCGCGGTCTCGTGGTTGTCGAGCACTTGCTCGCCCAACTCGTTGACCAGCATGGACGTCAGTTGCGGGTTGGACTGGAACAACCAGCGGCGGAAGGTGATGCCGTTGGTTTTGTTGTTGATGCGGTCCGGATGCAGCTTGTGCAGGTGGGCGAAAACGGTCTTGCGCATCAGCTGGGTGTGCAGGGCCGACACACCGTTCACGCTGTGCGAACCCAGGAAAGCCAGGTTACCCATGCGCACGCGACGGCCGTTGTCTTCTTCGATCAGCGAGACGGCGCGCAACAGGTCGAACAGCGCAGGATCGTCTTTGAAGTCCAGGCGAACCTTGTCGATGTGCTGGGCGTTGATCATGTAAATGATCTGCATGTGGCGCGGCAACATGCGCTCCATCAGGCCGACGGACCAGGTCTCCAGCGCTTCAGGCAGCAGCGTGTGGTTGGTGTAGGCCAGGGTGCCGACAGTGATGCGCCAGGCCTCGTCCCACTCCACCTCGTGCAGGTCGATCAAGACGCGCATCAGCTCTGCCACGGCGATCGACGGGTGCGTGTCGTTCATCTGGATGGCCACGTGTTCCGGCAGGCTACTGATGCTGTAGCCCATGTTCTTGTGGCGGCGCAGCAAGTCCTGCAGCGACGCCGAGACGAAGAAGAACTCCTGACGCAGGCGCAGTTCCTGGCCGGCTTCGGTGCTGTCGTTTGGATACAGCACGCGGGAAATACTTTCTGCCCGCACCACTTCCGCCACCGCACCGACGTGGTCGCCGGCGTTGAAGCGTTCCAGGTGCAGATCTTCCACTGCACGGGCACGCCACAGGCGCAGCGTGTTGACCGCTTTGCCGCGCCAGCCCACTACCGGCGTGTCGTACGCGATCGCGCGGACGGTTTCGCCTGCGGTCCAGACCTGCCGGGTTTCGCCCGAAGCATCCAGAACCGGTGCGCCGGCTGCATCAAGCTGGGGCTGTACGCTGCCGCCGAAGCCGATTTGGTAAATCACTTCAGGGCGTTCGAATTCCCACGGGTTACCAAAGTCCAGCCAGTTCTCGGTCTGCTCCTGCTGCCAGCCATCAACGATGGCCTGACGGAAGAGACCGTGCTCGTAACGAATGCCATAGCCATGACCGGCAATGCCGAGGGTCGACATGCTTTCCATGAAGCACGCAGCCAAACGGCCAAGGCCGCCATTGCCCAGTGCAGCGTCAGGCTCCAGCGAGCGAATCTGCTCCAGGTCGACGTTCAGCCCTTTCAATGCTTCGCGCGCGGTTTCGAGGATGCCCAGGTTGCTCAGGCTGTCGAACATCAGACGGCCGATCAGGAACTCGAGGGAGAGGTAATAGACGCGCTTTTTTTCCTGCCGGTAGACGTAGCGCGTGTGGTTCATCCAGCGCTCCGCCATTTTGTCGCGAGTCGCCAAGGCAATTGCCATGAACCAGTCATGGTCGAAGGCATGGTCGGGGTCTTTACCGACGGCAAACTCGAGTTTGTTCAGCACAGCTTCTCGGAAGGCTGCCACTTCAGCGTCACGAACGTTGGGTTCCGGAGACATCGGGTACGACCTCAAGTTGTTTTGACGATTAAATGGGTGCGTAGACTGTAGGGCGTGTCATTGGTTATTTCCTCCCGGTCGGATGAAAAATACGCGAATGCACGACCCTCGGTTCGACTCGAACAAGCTACCTCGGTTCGCCGTCATTGCACACAGGCGGCGAATCTCTGGCGCTTTCCCATGATCTTGGGACGCCTTGCATTGATCGTTCCACTCTGGCGCTGATCTTGCTCATGCTTGCTGCCAGCGGAGACGTGCCCGCGATACAGGGGATGACAGTTGGTCAGAATCAGGCAGGCATGTTCATTCGCTGATTCAGGTTTATGATGCCCAACGGCAGATAGATCGCAGCCCCTGAACTGGACTTTTGGAGCACCTATGCAGACTTTGTACCCGCAGATCAAACCTTACGCCCGGCACGATCTGGCAGTGGAAGAGCCGCATGTGCTGTACGTCGATGAAAGCGGCACGCCGGACGGCTTGCCGGTAGTGTTCCTTCACGGCGGGCCGGGTTCGGGATGCGACGCGCAGAGCCGGCGATATTTCGATCCGAACCTCTATCGCATCATCACCTTCGATCAGCGCGGCTGCGGCCGCTCAACGCCACACGCCAGTCTGGAAAACAACACCACCTGGCACCTGGTCGATGACCTCGAGCGCATCCGCACCCATCTGGGCATCGACAAGTGGGTGGTGTTCGGTGGTTCGTGGGGGTCGACGCTTTCCCTCGCCTACGCGCAGAAGCACCCTGACCGGGTTCATGCACTGATTCTGCGCGGCATCTTTCTGAGCCGGCCCCAGGACATCAAGTGGTTCTATCAGGAAGGTGCGAGCCGCCTGTTCCCGGATTACTGGCAGGACTACATGGCGCCGATTCCGCCGGACGAGCGCCACGACGTGCTCGGTGCATTCCACAAACGCCTCACCGGCAACGATCAAATCGCCCAGATGCACGCCGCCAAGGCATGGTCGACGTGGGAAGGGCGCACCGCCACGCTGCGTCCGAACCCGCAGGTGGTCGATCGCTTCACCGAGCCCCATCGTGCGCTGTCCATCGCGCGCATCGAATGTCATTACTTCACCAACGGCGCTTTCCTTGAAGAAAATCAGTTGATTCGCGACATGCCGAAAATTGCCCATCTGCCGGGCATCATCGTGCATGGCCGCTACGACATGATCTGCACGCTGGACAACGCCTGGGAGTTGCACCAGGCGTGGCCGAACAGTGAGCTGCAGGTCATCCGCGAAGCCGGTCACTCGGCGTCCGAGCCAGGCATCACCGATGCCCTGGTACGCGCGGCATCAGAAGTGGCGCGCCGCTTGCTGGATCTGCCGCCGGAAGAGGCATAAATGAAAGCCTTGCTTCAGCGCGTTTCCCAGGCGCGCGTCGACGTTGCCGGCCAGACCATTGGCGCGATTGATCAGGGTTTAATGGTCCTGATCGGTATTGAGCCTCAAGACACGCCGGCCAGCGCCGACAAGATGTTGCACAAGCTGCTTAACTACCGGGTATTCAGTGACGCCGACGGGAAGATGAATCTTTCGTTAGTCGACGTTAACGGCGGGTTACTGCTGGTCTCTCAGTTCACACTGGCGGCGGATACCAAAAGCGGGATGCGGCCGAGTTTTTCAAAAGCTGCACCCCCGGCCCTCGGCGCCGAGCTGTTTGGCTACTTGGTGACAAAGGCCAAAACCACTCACGCCACGGTGGAAACGGGCCAGTTTGGTGCAGATATGCAGGTTCACCTGATCAATGATGGCCCTGTGACATTTTTGCTTGAGGCCTGAACAGCCCGGTCTGTTTGATGGCCCCGGATTTACTCGCTCCAAACGCAATAAATAGTTTGCGTCCCCTGATGCGTTGTAACGCGAGCTACTGGATAATCGCGCGCTACAAGGACGGGCCAAGGCCCGTTAAATCGGTAAAACGCAGACTGGTCCGACACCGCTTGGGGAATCATTGGTCCCTTTTGGAGTCGGAACAATGCTCGCCAACCCGGCATTTGATAGCTGGCCGTTGGTTTCTTCATCTGTTTTCGGCGAGGGTTGCTCGTGATTGTTAGTCCATGTAATGCACCAAAGAACCCGGGCGGTCGCTTGCGCAGCGCACTGCTGGCAGGGTCGGCTTTGTTTTGTCTGTTCGGCGCCAGTCAGCTCTGGGCGTTCGATCTCGACGACGTGGCGACAAAGGCCAAAGATCTGGCCGGACAGAAATTCACCGCGCCGAAGAGCAATCTTCCGGCCGAATTCCGCGACATGAAGTTCGCGGATTATCAAAAGATCCGCTTCCTGCAAGACAAGGCCGAATGGGCCAATGACAAGACCCCGTTCAAGGTGTCGTTCTATCATCAGGGAATGCACTTCGACACCCCGGTCAAAATCAACGAAGTCACCGCCAACTCCGTCAACGAGATCAAATACGACCCGAGTCGTTTCGATTTCGGCGATGTGAAGTTCGATCCCAAGTCGACCGAGAACCTGGGCTACGCCGGTTTCCGCGTCACTTACCCGATCAACAAAGACGACAAGCAAGACGAAATCATGACCATGCTGGGCGCGAGCTACTTCCGCGTCATCGGTAAAGGTCAGGTTTATGGCCTGTCGGCGCGCGGGATGGCGATCGACACAGCCATGCCATCGGGTGAGGAATTCCCTCGTTTCACCGAGTTCTGGATCGAGAAGCCGGGCCCGGATGACAATCATCTGGTCATCTTCGCCTTGCTCGACTCCCCACGCGCCACTGGTGCGTACAAGCTGACCCTGCGTCCGGGCACCAACTCACTGGTTGATGTCCAGTCGCGCATGTACCTGCGTGACAAGGTCGGCAAACTGGGCGTAGCCCCGCTGACCAGCATGTTCCTGTTCGGTGCAAACCAGCCTTCGAAAGTCCTTAATTACCGTCGCGAGCTGCACGACTCCAGCGGTCTGTCGATTCAGGCAGCCAATGGCGAGTGGATCTGGCGCCCGCTGAACAACCCTAAACACCTCTCGGTCAGCAGCTTCTCTGTAGAGAACCCGCGCGGCTTCGGTCTGCTGCAACGTGGCCGCAACTTCAGCCATTACGAGGACCTGGACGACCGCTACGACAAACGTCCAAGCGCCTGGATCGAGCCGAAGGGCGACTGGGGCAAGGGCACCGTTGATCTGGTCGAGATTCCGACTGCCGACGAAACCAACGACAACATCGTTGCGTTCTGGAAGCCGGAAACCCAGCCAGAGCCGGGTCAGCCGATCGACTTCAACTATCGTCTGCACTGGACCATGGATGAGGATGCCATTCACTCGCCTGACTTGGGTTGGGTCAAGCAAACCCTGCGCTCCACTGGCGACGTGAAGCAATCGAACCTGATTCGTCAACCGGACGGCAGCGTTGCCTACCTGGTCGATTTCGTTGGCCCGACCCTCGCCAAGCTGGGCGAAGATCCGTCGATCCGCAGTCAGGTCATCACCGATGACAACACCGATCTGGTCGAGAACAACCTGCGCTACAACCCGGTGACCAAAGGCTGGCGTCTGACGCTGCGCCTGAAGGTCAAGGATCCGGGCAAGTCGGTTGAAATGCGTGCTTACCTGCTGCGCGAAACCCCTGCCGAACCAGGCAAGGAGCCGGCGGTCATCACTGCTGACAAGTCGGACAAGAAGCCGGCCACCAAGGCTGACGCCAAAGCGGCTGTTGCTGCGGCGCCAGTGGTTGCTGCACCGAAGGATGAGAAAGCCGAAATCGTCAAAACCGACGCCTTGAAGGCCGGTGATGCGAAAGACGCGAAAGATATGAAGGACGCTAAAGGCCCTAAATCCGACAGCAAAGATGCCGCCAAGGCAGCCGATGCCACCAAGGTTGCCGAAGCCAAGTCGGACGAGGCGTACAAGCCTGAAGCCGCTCTGGGCGACGCTGCCAAGGCCAACAAAGGCATGAAAGATACCCCGCAGCCAGCGGTACAGGCTGCATCCACCCCACAGGGGCCGGCCATGATTCAACAAGTCCTGACCGAAACCTGGAGCTACCAGTTGCCAGCCGATGAGTAATTCACACGCGGTGCCAGAGCCTTTGAATGAGTCTCTCAGCGAGTACCTGGCGCATTTGCCGATGACCGACGCGCAGCGGGCAGAACTTGCCAGCTGCACCTCGTTCGCTGAGCTGCACGAGCGCCTTTCGGCGCAAACCGTCGCTGATTCCGCCGAGGCCGCCCAGGCTTCGGTGGGTCGTCGCCTGACCCTGACGACCGCTGATGAACTGCACGAAGCCGAGATGCTGAGTGTTGACGCCAGCGGCCGCGTTGTCCTGAAAGCCACGCCGCCGATTCGTCGGACCAAAGTCGTGCCGGAGCCGTGGCGGACCAACATCCTGCACCGCGGCTGGCGTCGACTGACCGGCAAGAGCAATCCGCCACCGCCCAAGGACGATCTGCCGCGCGATCTGCCGAAGGCACGCTGGCGCACTGTGGGTTCGATCCGCCGTTACATCCTCCTGATCCTCATGCTGGGCCAGACCATCGTCGCCGGCTTCTACATGAAGGGCATCCTGCCGTACCAGGGCTGGTCGCTGGTTTCGTTCGACGAAATCAGTCATCAGACCCTCTGGCAGACCGCTGTTCAGGTCATGCCGTACGCGCTGCAGACCAGCATCCTATTGCTGTTCGGGATTCTGTTCTGCTGGGTGTCGGCGGGTTTCTGGACCGCGCTGATGGGTTTCCTGGAACTGCTCACCGGCCACGACAAGTACCGTATTTCGGGTGCAAGCGCGGGCAATGAGCCAATCGAAGCCGGTGCGCGCACTGCGCTGGTCATGCCGATCTGCAACGAAGACGTACCTCGCGTATTTGCGGGTCTGCGGGCGACGTTTGAATCGGTCAAGGCCACGGGCGATCTGGATCGCTTCGACTTCTTCATTCTCAGCGACTCCAACGAAACCGACATCTGTGTAGCCGAGCAGCAAGCCTGGCTGGACGTGTGCCGTGAAACCGGTGGTTTCGGCAAGATCTTCTATCGTCGTCGCCGCCGTCGCGTTAAGCGCAAGAGCGGTAACCTTGATGACTTTTGCCGTCGCTGGGGCGGTGAATACCGCTACATGGTCGTGCTTGACGCTGACTCGGTGATGAGTGGCGAATGCCTGACCAGCCTCGTGCGTCTGATGGAAGCGACGCCGGACGCAGGTATCATCCAGACTGCGCCGCGTGCCTCGGGCATGGACACGCTCTATGCCCGCATGCAGCAGTTCGCGACTCGCGTGTACGGCCCGTTATTCACGGCCGGCCTGCACTTCTGGCAGCTGGGTGAATCCCACTATTGGGGTCACAACGCGATCATTCGCATGAAGCCTTTTATCGAGCACTGTGCCCTCGCGCCGCTGCCCGGGAAGGGTGCGTTTGCGGGCGCGATTCTGTCCCACGACTTCGTCGAAGCCGCGCTCATGCGCCGTGCCGGCTGGGGCGTTTGGATTGCCTACGACCTGCCGGGCAGTTATGAAGAGCTGCCGCCGAACCTGCTGGATGAGCTCAAGCGTGACCGTCGCTGGTGCCACGGTAACCTGATGAACTTCCGCCTGTTCCTGGTGAAAGGCATGCACCCGGTACACCGCGCCGTGTTCCTGACCGGCGTGATGTCCTATCTGTCGGCGCCGTTGTGGTTCTTCTTCCTGGTGTTGTCCACCGCGCTGCTGGCGGTGAACACGCTGATGGAGCCGACCTACTTCATGGAGCCGCGTCAGCTGTATCCGTTGTGGCCACAGTGGCACCCGGAAAAAGCCGTTGCGTTGTTCTCCACGACGGTGGTGCTGTTGTTCCTGCCGAAGCTGCTCAGCGTGATTCTGATCTGGGCCAAGGGCGCGACCGGCTTTGGTGGTCGCATCAAGGTCACCCTGTCCATGCTGCTGGAAATGCTGTTCTCCATGCTGCTGGCGCCAGTGCGCATGATCTTCCACACCCGCTTTGTACTGGCTGCGTTCCTGGGCTGGGCAGCGACGTGGAACTCGCCGCAGCGTGATGATGACTCGACGCCGTGGAGCGAAGCGGTCAAGCGCCACGGGCCGCAGACGCTGCTGGGCTTTTGCTGGGCGCTGCTGGTGGCCTGGCTGAACCCGAGCTTCCTCTGGTGGCTGGTGCCTATCGTGGGTTCGTTGATGCTGTCGATCCCGGTGTCGGTTATCTCCAGCCGTACGAATCTGGGCTTGAAGGCGCGCGACACCAAGCTGTTCCTGATTCCGGAAGAACACACGCCGCCGCAAGAGCTAGTGTCTACGGACCAGTACACCCATGAAAATCGCTGGCATGCGCTGAACGACGGCTTTGTTCGCGCTGTGGTTGATCCGCAGCAGAACGCTTTGGCCTGCGCCTTGGCAACTTCTCGCCATCGCGAGGCCGAGCCGATCGAGTGGATGCGTGTCGAGCGTGTACGTCATGCGATCAAAGGCGGCCCTGAGCTCCTGAACAACCACGAGCGCTTGCAGTTGCTGAGCGACCCGGTTGCACTGGCTCGGTTGCACGAGCTGGTCTGGAGCGAAGGCAATTCTGCCTGGCTCAATGCCTGGCGCGCTTCGGTGGAAGCCGATCCCCATGCGCCGCTGCTGCCCTTGCAGCCAGCGACCCATGTGAAAGACGTGACCCCCGTACACGCCTGATTCATGCGCTAAACAAAACGCCGCCGAAGAGCCATCTTCGGCGGCGTTTTTGTGTCCGGGCTTCGGACGTCTGCGCAGGGCCCATGGCCATGCGCAAATCAATTGTAGGAGCGCGCTCGCCCGCGAAAGCATTCCGTCAGCAAATAATGAGTCGTCTGATCCACCGCAATCGCGGGCAAGCGCGCTCCTACAGGTAAGGCGGTGGCACCTGCGCAATCAACTCACCCGAAACTTCCCGACCATCTCCTGCAACTGCACACCCAGCCGCGCCAGTTCGATGCTGGAAGCGGCGGTCTCTTCGCTGGACGCTGCGGTTTGCTCGGACACATCCCGCACGTTCAGCACGCTGCGGTTGATCTGCTCCGCCACGCTGCTCTGTTCCTCGCCCGCCGCGGCGATCTGCTGGTTCATCGCCTGAATCGTCGACACCGTGCGCGTGATGTGTCCCAACGCGCTGCCGGCCTGGCGACTCAGTTCGACGCTGCTGTCGGTCAGGGTTCGGCTGGCATCAAGTGTCATCACCACTTGCTGGGTGCCGCTTTGCAAGGCCGCGATCAGCACTTCGATTTCTTCAGTCGATTCCTGGGTGCGCTGGGCCAGCCCTCGAACCTCATCGGCGACGACCGCAAAACCGCGTCCCGCTTCGCCTGCCCGGGCAGCCTCGATCGCGGCGTTCAGGGCAAGCAGGTTGGTCTGCTGCGACACTGACTTGATGACGTCGAGCACACCGCCGATCTTGTCGCTCTCCAGCTTCAGCTTGCCCATGGCTTCGGTCGAATTATTCACCTCCAGCGCCAGGCGCTCGATCTGCGCGATGGCGTCGTTGACCACCTTGTCGCCGTCCCGCGCCTGTTGATCGGCGTGTCGTGCCGCTTCACTGGCTTCTTCGGCATTGCGGGCGACTTCCATGACGGTCGAGGTCATCTGGTTCATCGCCGTGGCGACGCAGTCCGTTTCGTCTTTCTGGCTGGTGACGCCCACGCTGGTTTGCGCAGTAACGGCGGACAGTTGCTCCGCCGCGCTGGCGATCTGGGTTACGCCGTCGCTGATGCCACTGATGAGCTGGCGCAAGCTCAGTGTCATGTCCTGCATGCTGCGCTGGAGCATGCCCATCTCGTCTCGACGGCCGACTTCGAGGTCCTGACTCAGATCACCCTTGGCGATGCGCGCAGCGGCACTCAAGGTCAGCCGTAGCGGCGTGATGATCTGCTGGGTGATCAGCCACGCCGCGAGCAGGCCGAGGAGCATTGCCAGCCCTGCGACACCGCTGAGTGTCTGCCGCGACTGAGTGGCTTCGGCATCACGGCGCTGACCTTGCAGTGCCGTGATCTCGCCGGTGGAGGTGAGCAGACTCTCGCTCAGCGCCTCCATGGACTCCTGAGCCGCTTCAACCTTGACCTGCAAGTCTTTGAACTGGCCCATGTGCTCACGGTACTTGAGCAGCGTCTTACGGGCATTGAGCAATTCACTGACATTGCCATCGGCCTGATCGGTAGCTATCTGCTCGACTTCCTTCAACGCTTCGTCGATGGCGGTGATGGCGGCAATCTCATAGGACTCTCTACCGCTGAACACGTACGCCTGGACTTCGTAACGAGCGTTTTGCACCTGTCCGCGCAATTGCTGGATGTTGGTGAACTCCCCGAGGCGCTCGCTGCTGTCCTGCTCCTGACTGACGGCTTTCAAGACCTCGCTTTCCACCTGACCGATGGACTTGATCGCCTCTTCAGACAGAGCGGCCAGCTGTGCACGGGAGTCTGCTCGCGCACTTAACAGCTTGGCCAGATCGGCAAAGGTGGACTCGAGCGACCTGACAGTGTCGCTCTGCCCATTGAGCAACTTGAGGATGTCGGCAGGCGGGGCGTCCTCGCGCAATACCACCAGATGGGCTTCGATTTCGTTGATGCGGGCAACGACGCGCGAGGCGCTGTCAGCGGTGTTTTCGACCCGGAAGACGATGCGCTCGGCGCGCAGGTCCTTGGTCATCGCGTTGAGCTGGGCGATGGAAGTCAATGACTCCGAGCGCTCAATCATGGTGTCGAGCCCATGCCAGCCGGTCAGGGTAATGGCCAGGGTGAGAAGCAGAACCAGGCCGAAGCCCAGTGAGAGTTTGAGTTTGACGCTGGTGTTGGCCAGCGCCCGATTGATGCCTTGCAGCATGATGCGTCTCCTGCGGATGAGCGATAAACGCGCATCGGCAGGGGAAGCGGAGGCGTGACCTGATCAGGTCGTAGGAGATTTCCGAAGGGCGGGAAGGGGTGACGCGTGTCACAGATTCCGCCCCTGATGGGAGGTTTTCGGCAGGTTCGTTACTGAAACGGGAGCTGATCAGGTAACTGGATCAGACCCGGAAGCGACCCACCAGCGCTTGCAGATGGCTGCCCAGGCGCGCCAGCTCGACGCTCGACGCGGCGGTTTCCTCGCTCGCGGCCGAGGTCTGTTCCGACACGTCGCGCACGTTGAGCACGCTGCGGTTGATCTCTTCGGCCGTAGCGCTCTGCTCCTCGGCCGCTGCGGCAATCTGCTGGTTCATGGATTGAATCGCAGACACGGTGCGGGTGATGCTTTCCAGTGAGGTGCCGGCGCGGCGGGTCAGCTCAACGCTGCTGACGGTAAGCTCGCGGCTGTTGTCCATGATCGTTGCCACTTGCCGGGTGCCGTTCTGCAGCCCGGAAATCAGCTCTTCGATCTCTTCCGTGGACTTCTGCGTGCGCTGCGCGAGGCTGCGCACTTCGTCCGCGACCACGGCAAATCCCCGCCCGGCCTCGCCAGCCCGCGCGGCTTCGATAGCGGCGTTCAAGGCGAGGAGGTTGGTTTGCTGCGCAACCGACTTGATCACATCAAGAACGCTGCCGATCTTGTCGCTTTCGCGCTTGAGTTCAGCCATCGCCTCGGTGGAGTGACCAACTTCGGTCGCGAGAAGCTCGATCTGCGCGATGGCCTCGTTGACGACCTTATCGCCTTCGCGCGCCTGTAGGTCAGCGGCTACGGCCGCCTCGGAAGCCTCTTCGGCGTTGCGGGCCACTTCCTGCACGGTGGCGGTCATCTCATGCATCGCGGTCGCCACCTGATCAGTCTCGACTTTCTGGCTGTTGACCCCGGCACTGGTCTGTTCGGTCACCGCCGACAGTTCTTCGGCGGCGCTGGCGATCTGGGTCACGCCTTCGCCGATGCCGCCGATCAATTCGCGCAGCTCCACGGTCATGCGCTGGATGCTGCCCTGCAACTGGCCAAGTTCGTCGCGCCGGTCGACGCTTAAATTTTGAGTCAGATCACCAGACGCCACGCGCTCGACGGCAACGAGCGTCTGCCCCAGCGGCACCGTGATTTGCCGGGTAATCACCCAGGCTGCGAAGACACCGAGGATCAGGGCCACCAGGGTAGTAATGCCCAGGGTCGACTGGGCCTGACGGGTGTCTGCATCGCGCTTGGCGTTTTGCGAAACGTTCAGTTGTTCGCTGGCGTCCAGCAGCTGTTCCCCCAGCTCGGTCATCTTGGCCAGCGCCTGAACGCTGACCAGTTGGGCTTCACGGTATTGGCCGACGGCGTCGCGGTAGCCTTTGAGCGCCAGGTTGGCCTTTTGCAGCTGCGGGATGTATTGGGAGGAAACGTCGCCCGCCAGCGTGTTGACCCCGACGATGGCTTCGTCGATCGCAGCGGTGGCGTTCTTCTCGAAATCCGGTTTGCCGCTGAAGGTATAACCGCGCACCTGGAAGCGTGCCTGCTGAATCTGTTTGCTGACATCCACCGCGCTGTTGAATTGCAGGATGTTGTCGTGCTGCAGCAACGCCTGTTCGATCTTGTTGACGACATCAACTGCAGCGTCTGCGGAAGCGCCCAAGTTGGTTCGGCTGGCTTCGCGGGTCTGGATAGCCTTGGTCATGTCGGCAAAGGCGCGGCGGTATTCGCCGGCGGCCTGCGCCTGAGCGTCCATCAATTTGAGATCGCCAAGGCCTTTGACCATGCTCTGGCCGGTTTTCAGGTCGGCATCGAGCTTGTCCAGCGCGGTCATGACAGCCGTCGCGGCTTCAGCGCTGTATTGAGTTTCATACACCATGCGTGCCGTGCGCAGATCCATCGTCCGCTCACTGATCTGGGAGATCATCCCCAGCTTGTCGCCGCGCTCGATCACCGCCTTCACGCTTGACCAGCCCGTCGCCGTGATGAGCAGCGTCAGCAACAGCACAAGGCCGAAACCGACACCGAGTTTGAGACGGACGCTCATATTTCCAAGGTGTTGGGTAAACCAGCGAGACATTATGATTCCTGCGAATTGTAGTTATGGACGCCTGTGCATCGGCCGATGCGCGTTGAACTGAAGCGTGGGGTGATGAAGGGCTTGGTGGGCAGGCTCAAGACTGCTGCGCAGCCGATCGCAGGCAAGCGCGCTCCTGCGCCTTCGGCAGGAGCGGGTCAGTCGTTGATCGGCAGAGATGAGTTCGGTGTTGATCGTCAGGTTGAGTGCCGCTGGTGCGGATGCTCATTGCGTTTGCCGGTGGCACGGATGCTCATTGCGAGTGCTACGCGTCCGGATGTCGACGTTCTGTCTTGGATTCTGCCCGAAGGGTGTAGGAGCGCGCTTGCCCGCGAACTGCCGCGAAGCGGCAGCAAACCAGGCGCCTCACTCAGATACACCGCAGCTCTAGAACAACCGGGCGAGCAACGCGGTCACGGCGGTTTCGACGCGCAGGATCCGCGCGCCTAACTGCACCGGATTCAGGCCTGAGGCCTGGAGCAAATCAACTTCGTAGGGAATCCAGCCACCTTCAGGGCCGATGGCCAGGGTGACAGGCTGCTCGACCGCGCGCGGGCAGGCGGGGAAATCACCCGGGTGGCCGACCAATCCCAGCGTCCCTTCAACCACAGCGGGGAGGCGGTCTTCAACGAATGGCTTGAAGCGCTTCTCGATGACGATCTCCGGCAGTACGCTGTCCCGGGCCTGCTCCAGCCCGAGAATCAACTGCTCGCGAATCGCCGCAGGCTCCAGAAAGGGCGTCTGCCAGAAGCTTTTTTCGACGCGGTAACTGTTGACCAGGATGACTCGGGGCACACCCATCGTTGCCACGGTCTGAAACACCCGGCGGAGCATTTTCGGGCGGGGCAGGGCGAGGACCAGGGTCAGCGGCAGTTTGGCCGGCGGGGCGTGCTCGAAGCTCACCGAAAGCTCGGCTTCCCGAGGTTCCAGCCGCAACAACTGTGCGCTGCCGAGCAGCCCGTTAACCCGGCCAACCCGCAGGCTGTCGCCGACTTCGCTGCGATGCACTTCCTGCATGTGCTTGAGGCGGCGGTCACGCAGTACAACCCGGTCCGCCGCAATAAAGTCGGCGTCCTCAAGCAACAGCAGGTTCACGGCTGGGTCGCTGGTGGTTGGCTCTGTTCGTCTTCAGCTTTTTCGTCATCTTCATGATCACCGCGCTTGGTGATCATCGAACTGCACAGCACGCCGATTTCAAACAGCAGCCACATCGGCACGGCCAGCAGGGTCTGCGAAAAGATGTCCGGCGGGGTGAGAATCATGCCGACCACGAAGCAGCCGATCACCACGTACGGGCGAATCTTCTTCAGGTATTTGACGTCGACGATGCCGATCCACACCAGCAGCACAACTGCCACCGGGATCTCGAACGCGACGCCAAACGCCAGGAACAGCGTCATGACGAAGTCCAGGTAACTGGCGATGTCCGTCATCATCGACACGCCTTCCGGCGTGACACTGGCGAAGAAGTGGAAAATCAGCGGGAAGACCAGAAAGTACGCGAACGCCATGCCGGCGTAGAACAGGATGATGCTGGAGATCAACAGCGGCACTGCCACGCGCTTTTCATGCTTGTACAGGCCTGGCGCAATGAAGCCCCAGATCTGATACAGGATCACCGGCATCGCCAGGAACAGCGCCACCATCATCGTCAGCTTGAACGGCGTGATGAACGGCGAGGCCACATCGGTCGCGATCATCGTTGCGCCGTCAGGCAGAAACTTGCGCAGCGGGGCAGAAACGAAGGTGTAGATCTTCTGGGTGAAGTAGAACAGCGCGCCGAAGATCACAAAGATCGCCAGCACGCAGCGCAGCAGACGCGAGCGCAGTTCTGTCAGGTGCGAGACCAGCGGCATTTGCTGGTCGTTTTCCGGGATTTCGCTCATGGGGCTCGTGGTGGCAGTGACGAATCGTTGGCAGAAGGCGCACTTTGCACCGCGGTCGCAGAGGTTGTGACCGGCGCAGTTACGGGAACAGATCCCGGCCCGGCAGGCGAAGGTGCCGACGCAGGCGCAGCAGGCTCGACATGAACGGGCGGCGGCGTGACCGAAGCGCTCTCAGCCGGAGCAGCCGGGCCAATGTCGGCGCTCTGTACCGGGGAGGCTGCACCCATGACCGGCGCCGTGGATGGCCCTTCCGATGCCGGGGCCGGCGAAACGGGCTTCTCGGCAGTCGGCTCAGCCGGCGCGGGTGTCACGGGCGCAGCAGGCGGTTGTTGCGGCTGCATGATCTTGCGAGCTTCCTCTTCCAGCGAAAGAATGTGCTCGTTGTGCAACTGACGCCGAATCTCGTCAGCGCCGATTTCGCGCTCAACTTCCTGTTTGATCGCATTGAAGCTGCGTTTCAGGCGGCCGATCCAGAGCCCGGCCGTCCGTGCTGCGCCTGGCAGACGCTCGGGGCCCAGGACCAGCAGGGCAACGAGGCCGACCAGCAGCAGTTCAGAAAAGCTGATACCAAACATGCGTCACGACCTAGTCTTTGCGGAGGGGGTCTTCGACTCGTTGCGCTTGAGCGTCGATCGTGTGCGGCTGGTGCAGCGGCTGAGTCGGAGGCACCGGCTGCGCGGTTGGCTGTGGCTGAACAGGCGGCTGCACCGTCGGCTCTTCCGGATGCTTGTCGTCGTCATTCATGGCCTTGCGAAAGCCCTTGATCGACTCACCCACGTCAGTCCCCAGGTTCTTGAGTTTCTTGGTGCCGAACACCAGCACGACAACCACAAGAATGACGATCCAGTGTTTCCAGTCAAAAATGCCCATAACGCGTTCCTCACAAGAAATTTCGGGCCGCAGCCCCTGTGTTTATTCCGCCGAGCGAGACGCTTTCTCGGCGTGGCCGGACAGGCCGAAACGGCGGTCCAGCTCATCGAGCACGGCTTGCGGGTGTTGGCCCAGTTGGGCAAGCATCACCATACTGTGGAACCACAAATCGGCGGTTTCGTAGACGACATCACTGCAGTCACCGCTGATGGCAGCGTCCTTGGCAGCGATTATGGTTTCGACCGACTCTTCGCCGACCTTTTCCAGAATCTTGTTCAGTCCCTTGTGATAAAGGCTGGCGACGTAAGACGAGTCGGCAGCCGCGCCCTTGCGCGATTCAAGCACCTCGGCAAGGCGTGACAAGGTATCAGTCATGTTCAGTGTCCTGCTTGGTAAATGGCGTCCGGGTCTTTGAGCACCGGGTCCACGGTCTTCCAGCCGGCATCATCGTAGACGCGGTAGAAGCAGCTCTCGCGGCCGGTATGGCAAGCGATGCCGCCGATCTGCTCGACCATCAGGATAATGACGTCGGCATCACAGTCCAGGCGCAGTTCATGCAGCTTCTGCACGTGGCCCGATTCTTCGCCCTTTCGCCACAACTTGCCACGCGAACGTGACCAATAGATAGCGCGCTGTTCGCTGGCAGTCAGGCTCAAGGCTTCGCGGTTCATCCAGGCCATCATCAGCACGCGACCGGTCTTGTAGTCCTGCGCGATGGCGGGCACCAGACCGTCCTTGTCCCACTTAATCTCGTCCAGCCAGTCTTTCATCATCGGCTCCGGCCGCTCCAGGGGAGGGTTAGTGTGCCAGCGGCTCGCGCCGATGGCTATCGGCGAACGACCAGATAGACCCCTGCCGCCAGCATCAGCAAGGCAGGCCAGGCACTCAGGGTGTTCAGCGCCGCGCCGGTCTGGGTATGGGTGATCGCCAACAGCACGCCGCCGGCCAGCAGGCCAGCGCCGAGCAAGCGAAGGGCCCAATGATCACCATCGCGCCGATACGGCGGAGGCGGATCGTGACGATGGGGCTGCGACAGACGCTCGAGCAAATCCCGGGTCATGTTGGCCAGATGCGGAATCTGTTCCACCTGGGATTGCAGGTTGCCCAGCAGGGTTTTCGGGCTGACGCGCTCGCGCATCCAGCGTTCGAGGAACGGCTGTGCAGTCGCCCAGAGATCAAGTTCCGGATACAGCTGACGGCCGAGGCCTTCGATGTTGAGCAGCGTTTTTTGCAGCAGCACCAGTTGCGGCTGCACTTCCATGTTGAAGCGGCGAGCGGTCTGGAACAGGCGCATCAACACCTGCCCAAAGGAAATGTCCTTCAACGGCTTCTCGAAAATCGGCTCGCACACGGTACGGATGGCCGCTTCGAATTCATTCAGCTTGGTCTCGGCGGGCACCCAGCCCGAGTCGATGTGCAGCTGTGCAACGCGGCGGTAGTCGCGCTTGAAGAAGGCAAACAAGTTGCGCGCCAGATAGTCCTGATCCTCAGGAGTCAGGCTGCCGACGATGCCGCAGTCGATGGCGATGTACTGCGGATCCCACGGCGTGACCGTGCTGACGAAAATGTTGCCGGGGTGCATGTCGGCGTGGAAAAAGCTGTCACGGAAGACCTGGGTGAAGAACAGTTCAACGCCGCGCTCGGCAAGCTTCTTCATGTCGGTGCGCTGATCGGCAAGAGTCGCCAGGTCGGTCACTTGCACGCCGTAGATGCGCTCCATGACCAACACCTTCGGCCGGCACCAGTCCCAATAGACCTGCGGCACGTAAAGCATGGTCGAGCCCTCGAAGTTGCGGCGCAGCTGGCTGGAGTTGGCCGCCTCGCGCAACAGGTCGAGTTCGTCGTAGATAGTTTTTTCGTAATCGGCGACGACGGCCACCGGATGCAGCAGTCTCGCGTCTGCGGAAACCCGCTCGGCAATCTTCGCCAGGATGAACAGCCAGGCAAGATCGGAGCCGATGATCGGCTTCAAGCCCGGCCGCACGACCTTCACCACCACCTCTTCGCCCGTCTTCAGGCGCGCGGCGTGGACTTGGGCGACAGACGCCGAAGCCAGCGGAGCTACGTCGAAACGGCTGAAAACTTCGCTGATCTTTGCGCCCAGCTGCGATTCGATCAGCGCCACGGCCTTGGCGGAGTCGAACGGCGGCACGCGGTCCTGCAGCATCATCAGCTCGTCGGCGACGTCTTCGGGCAGCAGGTCGCGGCGGGTGGACAGCAACTGCCCGAACTTGATGAAAATCGGCCCCAGGTCCTGCAACGCCAGACGCAGACGCGCGCCACGGCTCAGTTCGTTCTTGCGCCGCGGCAGCCAGCGCCATGGCAGCACGAAGCGCACGGCCAACAGCCACCACGGCAGGGGCAGGGCGAACAACAGGTCATCGAGGCGGTAACGGATTACGACACGCTGGATGCGAAACAGACGGCGGACGGCAAGCAGGCTCATGCGTTATCGCTGGATTTGAGGGAGTGGGCCAGACGCTCGAAGCGGGCTTCGAGGCGTTCCAGGTCTTGTTTGGTCTGATCCAGTTCGGCGAAGCGGGCTTCGGCCTCGCGTTTGCCGACCAGCGTGCGGGATTCTTCGGCCAGGTATTCGGCCAGGTTGTGGCTGAGGCTGGTTGCGCTGTCGCGGGTCCAGCGCGCGCTGTTGCGCAGGTGCCCGCCGATCAAGGGCGCCGCGACGGGACCGAGCCAGCGTTGCAGCTCGTACTCCCAGTCGAGGTCCAGGTCCTGCAGCACGCCCACCAGCTCAAGCAGCACGGCACTTTCGCCATCCAGCTCGACTTCCGGGCTGTGTAGCACGGCATTTTTGTCTTTGCTCATCGCCAGACGCATCAGGCTCGCAGCGGGGGCGCGCAGGGTTACATCTGCGCCGCCATCCCAGTTCGCCGCCAGCATCAGGCCGTCGTCACTGGGCAGCACGTGCAGATGAAACGCCGGGCTGGTGCATTCGATCGCGATGACCTTGCCGCTCAGCCGGTCAAGGCGTGGCAGGGCGGTGCTGTCCATGCGCAGCACGCGATTGATGCCGTGCTCGGCACTGGCGAGCAAGCCGTTGATCAGCATCAGGGCTTGATGCCCCGATGCAGCGCGACGATGCCGGAGGTCATGTTGTGGTAAGTCACGCGGTCGAAACCGGCCTGAACCATCATCGACTTCAGGGTTTCCTGATCGGGGTGCATGCGGATCGACTCTGCCAGATAGCGGTAGCTTTCCGAATCGTTGGTGATCAGCTTGCCGGCCAGCGGCATGAAAGCGAACGAGTAGGCGTCGTAGATCTTGGACATGACTTTGCTGGTTGGCTTGGAGAATTCAAGCACCAGCAACCGACCACCCGGCTTGAGCACGCGCAGCATGGAGCGGATGGCGTCTTCTTTGTGCGTCACGTTGCGCAGGCCGAAGGCGATGGTCACGCAGTCGAAGTGGTTGTCAGGGAACGGCAGCTTTTCAGCGTCGGCCTGGACGAACTTGATGTTGCCGGCCACCCCGCGATCCAACAGGCGGTCACGACCCACCTTGAGCATCGAAGCGTTGATGTCGGCCAGTACGACTTCGCCGGTCGGGCCGACAAGATGGGAGAACTTCTTCGCCAGATCACCGGTGCCGCCCGCGATGTCGAGTACGCGGTTGCCGCTGCGAACGCCGGACAGTTCGATGGTGAAGCGCTTCCAGAGGCGATGCATGCCGCCGGACAGTACGTCGTTCATCAGGTCATATTTGGCCGCGACGGAGTGAAATACCTCGGCGACTTTCTCGGCCTTCTGGCTTTCCGGTACGTTTTTGTAACCGAAGTGGGTGATGGGTTCGGCATCGCTGCCTTTGCGCGGATCATTCATATCGCTGTCACCGGAATAAAGTGGCGCCATTCTAATCGTCGGGGCTGGCTTTGTCTTGACAAGGCGCACGGCCAACAGTTTCTTCGCTTCGGGCCGCTGGTATAGTGCGCCGACGATTTAAGCCGAAGCAGGAGCCCGTCAGTGGCCAGAATTACCGTGGAACGCCAGCACACGCTGGGAAAGGAAAAGGCCCGCGAGAAGGCTGAGATCATGCTGCAGAAACTGTCCGACAAGTACGGCATCGAGCACGAGTGGACAGGCGACACCGTGGCTCTGGAAGGCAAGGGCGCCAAGGGCACTGTAGCGGTCGAAGATGAGTGGGTGCGGGTGAATATCGACCTCAACTTCTTCCTCTCTCCCATGAGCAGCTCTATTCAGACCGAAGTTGAACGGCAGCTCGACAAGGTACTCACTGCCTGAAGCTTGTAGAGACGGCTAGAGCATCAGCTTTATGACTTGCTCGGAAGGGTCGCGGGATTTGCCGGCGGCCTTGAGTTCGGCCAGATACTCCTCCCACAGTTGCGCCTGGCGTTGCGCCAGTTGCTCCAGGTATTCCCAAGTGAACAAGCCGCTGTCATGACCATCGTCGAAGGTCAGCTTCAGCGCGTACTGGCCGGCGGGCTCTACCTTGGTGAGCCCGACGCCCAGCTTGCCAAATTGCAGAATCGGATTGCCGTGGCCCTGCACCTCCGCCGAAGGCGAGTGCACCCGCAGAAATTCCGCCGGCAAGCGGTATTCCTCATCCGCCCCATATTTCAGGCTGAGGACCTTCGAGGCTTTGTGCAGCTGGATAGCGGTGGGGATGCGGGTCATGGAGGTGGTCTCAACGGCGAGCTGTGAGCTACAAGCGGCAAGCTACAAGCCAAGCAGATTTCGGTAGCCAGTGAAATCTGCTTGCAGCTTGAAGCTCACAGCTTGCAGCTGCTATCAAAGAATGTACCGCGACAGATCTTCGTCTTCCGCCAGCTCACCCAAGTGGCTGTTCACGTATTCAGCGTCGATCTGAATCGTCCCGCCATCCTGCGTACCCGCCAAGTCGCCGGCACTGAAAGAAACCTCTTCCAGCAACCGCTCAAGCAGCGTGTGCAAGCGACGCGCACCGATGTTCTCGGTCTTCTCGTTGACCTGCCAGGCAATCTCGGCCAGGCGCTTGATGCCATCCGGCAGGAACGCGATGTTCAGGCCTTCGGTCTTCAGCAGCTCGCGGTATTGCTCGGTCAGCGACGCATGGGGTTCGGTCAGAATGCGTTCGAAATCCTGCGGGCTCAGCGCTTTCAGTTCGACACGAATCGGCAGACGACCCTGCAGCTCAGGCACCAGATCGCTTGGCTTGCTCAGGTGGAACGCACCGGAGGCGATGAACAGAATGTGATCGGTCTTGACCATGCCCAGCTTGGTGTTGACGGTGCAGCCTTCGATCAGCGGCAGCAAGTCGCGCTGCACGCCTTCGCGGGACACATCGGCGCCACCGACATTGCCGCGCTTGGCCACTTTGTCGATCTCGTCGATGAACACGATGCCGTGCTGCTCAACCGCTTCCAGCGCCTTGGCTTTCAGTTCTTCGTCGTTCACCAGACGGCCCGCTTCTTCATCGCGAACCATTTTCAGCGCGTCTTTGACTTTCAGCTTGCGGCTCTTCTTCTTCCCCTTGCCCATGTTGGCAAACAGGCTTTGCAGCTGGTTGGTCATCTCTTCCATGCCTGGCGGCGCGGAAATATCGACGCCGCCCATCTCGGCGACCTCAATCTCGATTTCCTTATCGTCCAGCTGACCCTCGCGCAGACGCTTGCGGAACAGCTGACGGGTGTTGGAATCGCTGCCCGACGTCGCGTCTTCGTTGAAGCCCGCGCGTGCCGGTGGCAGCAGGGCGTCGAGAATGCGGTCTTCTGCGGCGTCTTCGGCGCGGTGGCGAACTTTGGTAATTTCCTGCTCGCGCAGCAGCTTCATTGCGGCGTCGGCCAGATCACGGATGATCGACTCGACATCGCGGCCGACATAGCCGACCTCGGTGAACTTGGTCGCTTCGACCTTGATAAACGGCGCGTTGGCGAGCTTGGCCAGACGACGGGCGATTTCGGTTTTACCGACGCCGGTCGGACCGATCATCAGGATGTTCTTGGGGGTGACTTCGACGCGCAGCTCTTCAGGCAGCTGCATCCGGCGCCAGCGGTTACGCAGCGCAATGGCGACGGCGCGTTTGGCATCGTCCTGGCCGATGATATGGCGATTGAGTTCGTGGACGATTTCACGGGGAGTCATGGACATGGTTTTCAACGGTCCTCGGCAGAATGCAAGTCGGGCAGGCCGCGATGAATGGCGGCCATCACCCTACGCTTACTCGGCGAGGTCCTGCTCCTCAATAGTGATGTTGTGGTTGGTGAAGACGCAGATGTCGCCGGCAATGTGCAGGGCGGTTTCGGCGATTTCACGGGCAGAGAGTTCGGTCTTCAGCAGCAGCGCGCGGGCTGCGGCCTGGGCAAAGGCGCCGCCGGAACCCATGGCGATCAGGCCGTCTTCGGGCTCAACGACGTCGCCGTTGCCGGTAATGATCAGCGAAGCGTCTTTGTTGGCAACGGCCAGCATGGCTTCAAGGCGGCTCAGGGAGCGATCGGTACGCCATTCTTTCGCCAGTTCTACGGCGGCACGCACAAGGTGACCCTGGTGTTTTTCCAGCTGGGCTTCGAAACGCTCGAACAGGGTGAAGGCGTCAGCGGTGGCGCCTGCGAATCCGGCGATGACCTGGCCGTGGTAAAGGCGCCGGACTTTCTTGGCGTTGCCTTTCATGACGGTATTGCCCAGAGAAACCTGGCCGTCACCGGCCATGACGACTTTGCCTTGGCGGCGCACTGAAACGATGGTGGTCAAGGGGAGAGTCTCCACGCTGCGGGGCGAAAATGCCCTGATGGAAACTCATATGGGGGTGGGGGCGGGTATTTCAACCGTTGAGTGGGTTGAGAGATGAATGGCGGTGCGTCAGGTTGCTTCAAGTTTGTGTAGGAGTGAGCTTGCTCGCGATTGCGGTGAATCAGGCACCCATTATGTTGGATGTGCCAATGTCATCGCGAGCAAGCTCACTCCTACAACTGATCGTGCCCGCGTGGAGCGGGACCGATCGTTGGTCCTGCGGTGGGCGACAGTGCCCTAGCGAGCCTGGCGCTGTTGCAGCAGCAGGTTGCTGAAGCCGCCGCCCGCCAGTTGCTTCTGCGCTATGGTCAGCTGTTCGCGGTTGCTGAACGGGCCGACCAGTACGCGGTACCAGGTTTCATCCTTCACCGTGCCCGACTCTACCGTCGACGTTTGCCCCAGCAGAATGATCTGCGCGCGCACTTTCTCGGCGTCGGCCTGTTTGCGGAACGAGCCCGCTTGCAGGAAGAACGTCGTCACGGCCGCCGGTTTGGTCACCGGAGGTGCGGGTGGCGGGGTCAGACCGCTGAGCGCGGCCTGGGCCCGAGCCGTGTCGATCTTCGCGGCCACTTCAGGCGTAACCGGTGTGCTTGGCGCCACGACCGGCGGCGTCTTCTCGGGCACCGCTTCGTTCGGCACGATGACTTCCGACTCAGGCAACAGCGTGTAGAAGTCGTACTTCGGCTTCACGGGCGCGGTCGGGCTGGGCGGCGTCTTGTTCGCTTCGGCGATCTTCGCGGCCTTGGCTTCGGCCTTGACGCGCTTGATGTCGTCGCCACTGCCGGGTTCGAGCTTCATCAGGAAAACGACGAAAGCGCCGACGGTCAGGCCGATCGCCATCCACACCCAGCCCGGAATCGGCGTCTTTGCGGGAGCCTGATACCGGCTGGCGCCGCGCTTGGGAGCAGGTTTCTTTTTAACGGCCAACTTACATACGCTCCAGAGTGTCCAGACCCAGCAACTGCAGGCCTTGCTTGAGGGTGCGACCGGTCAGGGCGGCGAGGCGCAGACGGCTTTGCTGTTGTTCAGGGTTTTCTGCCGCCAGGATCGGGCAGTTCTCGTAAAAACTGGAGAACAGACCGGCGAGGTCGTACACGTAGGCGCAGAGCACATGGGGCGTGCCCTTGTCGGCCACGGTGTTGACGGTCTCGCCGAACTGCGCCAGACGCGCGGCCAGGTCTTGCTCCTGGGGTGCGTCCAGGATGATTTGGCCCTGGCTCGCGTCGAAGGTTTCGCCCTTTTCTTCGAGCTTGCGGAACACGCCGGCCACACGGGTGTAGGCGTACAGCAGATAAGGCGCGGTGTTGCCTTCGAAGCTGAGCATCTGGTCGAAGTTAAAGCTGTAGTCGCTGGCGCGATGCTTGGACAGGTCGGCATATTTCACCGCACTGATGCCCACGGCCTTGGCGATCGAGCGCAACTCGTCTTCGGCGACGTCCGGGTTTTTCTCTTTCACCAGGGTGTAGGCGCGTTCTTGCGCTTCGTCGAGCAGGTCGACCAGCTTGACGGTGCCGCCATCGCGGGTCTTGAACGGACGGCCATCGGCGCCGTTCATGGTGCCGAAGCCCATGTGCTCCATCTGCATGTCGTTGGTGACGAAGCCTGCCCGGCGCGCCACTTCGAAGACCTGCTGGAAGTGCAGGGCCTGACGTTGATCCACGAAGTACAGCGCGCGATCGGCTTTCAGCACGTTGCTGCGGTAGCGAATGGCGGCAAGGTCGGTAGTGGCGTACAGATACCCGCCACCGGCCTTTTGCACGATCACCGGCAGCGGCGTGCCTTCGGCGGTTTTGAATTCTTCGAGGAACACGCACTGCGCGCCGTTGCTCTCGACCAGCAGGCCGGCCTTCTTCAGGTCGGCGACGACATTGGCGAGGTCGTCGTTGTAGGCGCTTTCGCCCATGACGTCCTTCGGCGTGAGTTTGACGTTCAGGCGTTCGTACACTTCCTGGCAATGAGACAGGGAGATGTCCTTGAAGCGCGTCCACAGGCTAAGGCACTCGGCGTCGCCCGCTTGCAGCTTGACCACCAGCCCACGTGCGCGCTCGGCGAACTCTTCGGACTCGTCGAAACGGCCCTTGGCGGCGCGGTAGAAGTTTTCGAGGTCAGCCAGCTCGTCGCTGGTCGCCGGGGTTTCCTGGAGATAGGCCAGCAGCATGCCGAACTGAGTGCCCCAGTCGCCGACGTGGTTCTGACGGATCACGGTGTCGCCAAGGAACTCAAGAACGCTGGCCACGCCGTCGCCAATGATGGTCGAGCGCAAGTGGCCGACGTGCATCTCTTTGGCCAGATTCGGTGCAGACAGGTCAACCACAACGCGTTGAGCGGGGCCGTTTTTGCGCACGGACAGGGTCGCGTCGGCGAGGGCTTCGTCGAGCCGCGAAGCCAGAGCCTGGGTGTTCTGGAAAAAATTGAGGAAGCCGGGGCCGGCAATATCGACCCGGGTGATCTGCTCATCGGCCGGCAATGCGGCGACAATTTTCTCGGCCAGATCGCGCGGTTTCATGCCTGCAGGCTTGGCCAGCATCATGGCGATATTACTGGCGAAGTCGCCGTTTTTCTTGTCCTTGGCGTTCTCCACCTGAATCGCCGGCGTCAGCCCTTCCGGCAAGACGCCATCGGTGACGAGTTGGCTCAGAGCTTGTTGAATCAGCTGGCGGATGGTGTCTTTCATGGTGCTCTCTTTCGACCGCAAGCGCGGCCGCGCCTGGATGCGCGGGTGGAAAAACTGGGCATTATCCGTGGCCGGAGCCGCCTTGCCAACCGCGCTGGATGCGCGGTCAGCCGATGCGAATCAATAAAGGTCCACCGGATCCACGTCCAGCGACCATCTGACCTGGCGCCCGCTTGGCATGTTTTCCAGCGTAAGCAGCCAGGTCGCGAGCAGCTTGTGCAGCGGCGCGCGGGCGTTTGCCTGAACCAGCAATTGAGCGCGATAGCGTCCGGCGCGCCGTTCCATCGGTGCCGGAACCGGCCCCAGCAGCTCGATGCCGCCCAGCGCCATGTCCTTCAATAAACGCTCGGCTTCGGTGCAGGCTTCATCCAGAAAGCCTTCGGCCTGACCCGGCTTGTGCGCTTCTGCGCGCAACAGCGCCAGGTGTGAAAACGGCGGCAGCCCGGCGGCGCGACGTTCGCTCAAGGCCTGCTCGGCAAAAGCGAAATAACCCTGCTCGGTGAGTTGAATCAATAAAGGATGGTCGGCCAGATGGGTCTGGATGATTACCTTGCCCGGCTCTTCGGCGCGCCCGGCTCTGCCTGCGACCTGCACAATCAATTGCGCCATGCGCTCGCTGGCGCGGAAGTCACCGGAGAACAGCCCGCCATCGGCGTCGAGAATCGACACCAGCGTCACGCGAGGGAAGTGATGCCCTTTGGCGAGCATCTGGGTGCCCACCAGAATGCACGGCTGGCCTTTCTGGATGGTCGCGAACAGCTGATTCATCGCGTCCTTGCGCGAGGTGCTGTCCCGATCAACCCGCAAAACCGGATAGTCGGGGAACAGAATCGCCAGCCGCTCCTCGGCACGCTCGGTCCCCGCACCCACCGGGCGCAGATCGACCTTGCCGCACGCCGGGCAATTGCGTGGTACGCGCTCAACATGGCCGCAATGGTGACAACGCAGCTCGCCCGAACGCTGGTGAACGGTCATGCGCGCATCGCAGCGGGGGCATTCCGACAACCAGCCACAGTCGTGACACAGTAGCGTCGGGGCAAAGCCGCGTCGGTTGAGGAACACCAGCACTTGCTGGCCCGCCGCCAGGGTCTGGCCGATGGCTTGTTGCATAGGGCCTGAAATGCCGCTGTCGAGGGGGCGGCTTTTCACATCCAGCCGCAGGAAACGAGGCTGCTGCGCACCGCCCGCTCGTTGATTCAGGCGCAGGAGCGCATACCGGCCGGTGTGGGCGTTGTGCAGGCTTTCCAGCGAAGGCGTCGCCGAGCCGAGCACGATCGGGATGTCCTCCTGATGCGCCCTCACCAGCGCCAGGTCCCGTGCGTGGTAGCGCAGGCCTTCCTGCTGTTTATAGGAGCCGTCGTGCTCCTCGTCGATGATGATCAGCCCGGGGTTTTTCATCGGGGTGAACAGCGCCGAACGGGTGCCGATGATGATGTCGGCTTCGCCATCGCGTGCTGCCAGCCAGGCATCGAGCCGATCCCGATCGTTGACTGCCGAGTGCAGCAGCGCGATGCGTGCGTTGAATCGCTGCTCGAAACGCGCAAGGGTCTGTGGGCCCAGGTTGATCTCCGGAATCAGCACCAGCGCCTGCTTGCCCGCTTCCAGCGTTTCGCGGATGAGCTGCAGGTACACCTCGGTCTTGCCGCTGCCGGTGACCCCTGCCAGCAATGAGGCGTGAAAGCTGCCGAACCCCGAACGAATGGCTTCAAAGGCGGCCCGCTGTTCGGTGTTGAGCGGCAGTTCCGGCTGCGCCAGCCAGTGTTCGTGCCGCTCGACCGGCCCATGACCGCGCACCTCGACGGTCACCAGTCCCTTGGCGAGCAGCAGATTCAGGCTGTCCCGGTTAAGCATCAGCTTGCTCAGCAATTGATGAGCCACGCCGTGGGGGTGTTGGGCCAGCGTGCGCAGCGCTTCTTTTTGTTTCGGCGCCCGGGCGATGCGAGGGTCATCGATGCTGGCGTCAGGAGCCGCCTGCCAGAACCGCTCTTGTCGGGCTTCCGCCGGTTCGCCCTGGCGCAGCAGCACCGGTAACGCCCAGCTGAATGTGTCGCCCAGGCTGTGCTGGTAATACTGTGCAGTCCACAGGCACAGCTTGAACAATGCAGGCGGCAATGGCACGTCGGCGTCCAGCACCGCAATCGCCGGCTTGAGCTTGTCGGCCGGCACTTCGCTGTGGTCAACGACCTCCACCAGCACGCCAATCATCTCCCGACGGCCGAACGGCACGCGCAGGCGCATCCCTGGCTGCAAGGCACTGCGCGGCACACCTGCGGGGGCAAGGTAGTCGAACAGGCGGCGCAGCGGCGAGGGCAGGGCGAGGCGCAAGATGGCGTCGGACACGCGGGGGATATCCTGTTACGGAGTATGACGAAGGGCGCGATCTTAGCAGACGACCGGCGTTAACGTT
Source organism: Pseudomonas sp. HP_01 (assembly GCF_055284355.1). Classification (NCBI taxonomy): domain Bacteria; kingdom Pseudomonadati; phylum Pseudomonadota; class Gammaproteobacteria; order Pseudomonadales; family Pseudomonadaceae; genus Pseudomonas; species Pseudomonas sp. HP_01. The sequence goes on from NZ_JBTOPV010000056.1 coordinate 55,959, forward strand.
CCCTTGCGTGATTGGCGTTGTCTGTTAATATGCGCGGCCTAATTCCGTGCGGTATTCAACAATAGTGTTGGGTGGCGGCACGATAGCCTGAGGAAATACCCATGAAAGCTGATATCCATCCAGTTTACGAAGCCATTGACGCAACCTGCAGCTGCGGCAATGTCATCAAAACCCGTTCCACACTGGCCAAGCCTCTGAGCCTGGACGTGTGCAACGAGTGCCACCCGTTCTACACCGGCAAGCAAAAAACTCTGGACGTCGGCGGTCGTGTCGACAAGTTCAAGTCGCGTTTCGGTGCGTTCGGTCCTACCAAAGCTCCTGCTGCTGCAGAGTAAGGTTGGCCGTTCTGGAGTCGCCGATGCGTTTCTCCAGGCTGCTTAAAAAGGCGTCCCTCGCGGGCGCCTTTTTTATGTCCGCGATTTGGCTTTCGGCGGCCCAGGCTTTGTGTCCGGCCCCGGCGTCGCTGCCTGTGGCTCAGGTGCAGCGAGTGGTCGACGGCGACACGGTGCGTCTGATCGATGGTCGCAGCGTTCGCATGATTGGCTTGAATACGCCAGAAACCGGCAAAAAGGGTCAGTCCGCCCAGCCGTTTGCCGAAGCGGCCAAGCGTCGTTTGCAGGCGTTGGTGGATGCAAGCGACGGGCAGGTCAGGCTGCGCGTCGGTGAAGAGCCGACCGATCACTACGGACGCACGCTCGCTAACGTCTATGGCCGCGATGGCGCCAATCTCGAGGCGCAACTGCTCGCCGAAGGCCTTGGCTATCTCGTCGCAGTCTCTCCGAACGTAGCGCTGGTCAGCTGCCAGCAGGCCGCGGAGAAGTCAGCTCGCCAGGCCGGCCTGGGCCTGTGGCGCATTTCGCCGGTTCAGCCGGCGGAGCAGATCAACACCGGCGGGTTCGCGTTGGTCAGCGGGCGCGTGACCCGCGTGCAGCGCAATGGCGGCGGCCTGTGGATCGAATTCGGCGATGCGCTGGTGCTGCGCATTGCGCCCAAACTGCTCGGTCAGTTTGACACTGCCGCGTTGCAGCGGTTGAAGGGGCAGCGCATCGAAGCCCGTGGCTGGGTGGTTGATCGTTCTCGTCGGGGCGGCCTTAGAGCAGATCAGCCTCGCTGGATGATGCCGATCACTCATCCTGCAATGTTGAATACAGTTAATTAATAAATTGTAGACATTTCTTGAACAGATTGTCGCCGTTAGAGGCTGTGTGTCCTGCGGCTCTACGCTGAAAGTCGTAGATGCGGCCTCTTGACACAGGTGACCCGCCAGTCTTGTTAGGACTTTATGACTTGCGTATGCTCGGCGGTCCGTCTGTCCAACAGTAAAAAAGCGGAATGCCCCCATGTCAGATTTGAAAACTGCCGCTCTCGAATACCACGCTCATCCCCGTCCAGGGAAACTCAGCGTCGAGCTCACCAAAGCCACTGCAACCGCTCGCGATCTGTCGCTGGCTTACAGCCCGGGTGTGGCTGAGCCGGTCCGCGAAATCGGTCGCGATCCGGAGCTTGCCTACAAGTACACCGGCAAAGGCAACCTGGTAGCGGTCATCTCTGATGGCACCGCGATTCTGGGTCTGGGTAACCTCGGGCCTCTCGCGTCCAAGCCGGTCATGGAAGGCAAGGGCGTGCTGTTCAAGCGCTTTGCCGGTATCGACGTGTTCGATATCGAAGTCGACTCGGAGAGCCCGCAGGCCTTCATCGACACCGTGCGACGCATCTCCATCACGTTCGGTGGCATCAACCTGGAAGACATCAAGGCACCTGAGTGCTTTGAAATCGAAAAGGCGCTGATCGAGCAGTGCGACATTCCGGTTTTCCACGATGACCAGCACGGCACCGCGATCGTTACCGCAGCCGGCATGATCAACGCGCTGGAAATCGCCGGCAAAACCCTGGAAGCGGCGAAGATCGTCTGCCTGGGCGCTGGCGCTGCGGCCATCTCCTGCATGAAGTTGCTGGTGAGCATGGGCGCGAAGATCGAAAACATCTTCATGATCGACCGTAGCGGCGTGGTTCACGACGGGCGTACCGACCTGAATCAATACAAGGCCCAGTTCGCTCACTCCACCGACAAGCGCACGCTGGCCGACGCCCTGGAAGGCGCTGACGTCTTCGTCGGTCTGTCCGGTCCAAACCTGCTGAGCGCTGAAGGTCTGAAGTCGATGGCGGCCAACCCGATCGTGTTCGCTTGCTCGAACCCGGATCCGGAGATCTCGCCAGAACTGGCTCACGCTACCCGCGACGACGTGATCATGGCCACCGGCCGTTCGGACTACCCGAACCAGGTCAACAACGTGCTGGGCTTCCCGTTCATCTTCCGTGGCGCGCTGGACGTTCGCGCCAAGCGCATCAACGAAGAGATGAAGATCGCCGCGGCCAACGCCCTGCGAGAACTGGCCAAGCTGCCGGTGCCTCAGGAAGTCTGCGATGCCTATGGCGGCATCGCCCTGGAATTCGGTCGTGAGTACATCATCCCGAAACCAATGGACGCGCGCCTGCTGGGCCTGATCTCCGATGCAGTTGCCAAGGCAGCCATCGAGAGCGGCGTCGCAACCCTGCCGTATCCGAAGCACTACCCGCTGAAGAGCGTGGATGAAGTGTTCAACGGCTGATACAAGCGCCCATAAAAAACCCAGCCAAGTGCTGGGTTTTTTTTATGGCTGGAGGCTGCCAGCAGTGCAACTGATCGCCGCTGCTTTTACTTGGAGCTTGCCGCTTGAGGCTTGCGGCTGCTCCCCTAGAACAGATCGATCGGCGCTGATTCATCCGCCGGCAGCGGGCTGCCTGGAGGTGGGCTGCCGCCAAGTTCGTTCACGCTAGGCGGCGTATCTTCGCTCTTGAACAGCTCGAAGAACGCCCCTGGCGTACTCGGCGTGGCGGAGCGGCCGCTGACGGGGTCGATACGCAGGCTGAGGATGCCGTCCGGTTCGGCCTGAACGTGTGGCGGCTTGTCCTTCAGCGCGGCGCTCATGTACTTCATCCAGATCGGCAGCGCGACCGTGCCGCCGAACTCATGGCGACCGAGGCTTTCTGGCTGATCGAAACCGGTCCAGACCGTGGTCACGTAATCGGCGTTGTAACCCGTGAACCACGCATCTTTCGATTCGTTGGTGGTACCGGTTTTGCCTGCGATGTCCGGACGGTTCATCGCCAGGGCGCGGCGACCGGTGCCGCGTTTGATCACGTCCTGCAGCATGCTGTTGAGAATGTAAACCGTGCGACCGTCAACAATCCGCTCCGCGACCACAGGGGCCGGCGCTGCGCCCGAAGTATCCAGCGCGTTCGGCACGACATTGGCAGTCAGCGGCGGGGCTTCTGGCGCTGCATAAGTCGATGCATTGCTGATAGCCGCCTCGCTGACCGCTTTCGGATTAGGGTCATTGGCAGGCACTGTCGGAGGGTTGGCGACAAAAAGGGTTTTCCCCTCACGGTCCTCAATCTTCTGGATCAGGTACGAGCTGACCTTGTAACCGCCGTTGGCAAATGCACTCCAGCCGCTGACGATCTCCATCGGTGTCAGGGTTGCCGTGCCGAGGGCCAGGGACAGGTTGGGCGGCAAGTCCTGCTTGTTGAAGCCAAACCGAGTGATGTAGTTGATCGCGTTGTTCACGCCCAGGCTTTGCAGCAGGCGGATCGACACGAGGTTGCGCGACTTGTACAACGCCTCGCGCAGCCGAATCGGACCGAGGAAGGTGCCCGTGTCGTTCTTCGGGCGCCAGACTTTGTCGATGGTTTCGTCGACGAATACGATCGGCGCGTCATTGACCAGGCTGGCGGCGGTATAGCCGTTATCCAGCGCTGCCGAGTACAGGAACGGCTTGAAGCTGGAGCCCGGCTGACGCTTGGCCTGCATTGCCCGGTTGTAGTTGCTCTGCTCGAACGCGAAACCGCCAACCAGCGCGCGAATCGCGCCGTTCTGCGGATCGAGCGAAACCAGCGCGCTTTGCGCCACCGGAAGCTGGCTGAACTTGAGCGAGTTGTCCGGCTGACGCTGCAAACGCACCAGATCGCCGACGTGGGCGACATCGCCAGGCTGCTTGGGATTGGCGCCGACGCTGTTGGTGTTCAGGAACGCCTTGGCCCACTTCATGCTGTCCCAGGCGACGGTTTCTTCGTTCTCGCCGCTGCGGGTCAGCACGCGGATCCCGGTCTTGTCGACCTGGGTGACGATGGCCGGCTCCAGACCGCTGATCGGACGCTGTTTGCTCAGTTCCTGCACCCAGCCCTCGCGGGTCAGGCCTGGGAATCGGCTCTCAGGCCCGCGATAGCCATGGCGCTGGTCGTATTCGATCAGCCCGTCCTGCACCGCCTTGTTGGCGTCTTCCTGCAGGCCGCTCGGTACGGTAGTGGTGACGCGGAAACCTTCTGTGTAGGCTGCGCTGCCATAACGACCCACCATTTCGGCGCGCGCCATTTCAGCGATATACGGCGCGTTCACTTCGGGACTCTGAACGTGGTAGCTGGCGTTGATCGGCTCGACAAGAGCGGTCTGGTAGGTGTTCTGGTCGATTTTCCCCAGCTTGAACATGCGGCCCAGAATCCAGTCGCGGCGTTCTTTGGCGCGCACCGGGTTGGCCAGTGGGTTGAATCGTGACGGCGCCTTGGGCAAGCCGGCAATCATTGCCATCTGCGCGACGCTCAGGTCGCGGATGGATTTGCCGTAGTAAACCTGCGCTGCGGCCTCGATGCCGTAGGCGCGGTTACCCAGATAGATCTTGTTGACGTACAGCTCGAGAATCTCGTCCTTGGTAAGTTGGCGCTCGATTTGCAAGGCCAAGAGAATCTCGGTGGTTTTGCGCGAAAAACTGCGCTCGCTGGTCAGGAAGTAGTTTTTCGCGACCTGCATGGTGATGGTCGAGCCGCCGGACTGGATATGACCGCTCTTGACCAACTGGCTGGCCGCGCGCATCAGGCTGCTCGGGTCCACGCCATAGTGATTCTCGAAGTTATCGTCTTCGGCAGAGAGCAGGGCGTGAATGAAATTGGGGGGAATGTCGGCGAAACGGATGGGAGAGCGGCGCATTTCGCCAAACTCTGCGATCAGTTTGCCGTCGCTGCTGAACACCCGCAGCGGGATCTGCAGCTGGATGTTACGCAGCGCATCGACCGAGGGCAGGTTCGGAGCCAGGTAGAGAAAGGCGCCGCTCAGGCCGAGCAGCAGCCCGCAGACGACCGCGACGATGGACCACCAGACGAACTTCAGCAGGCGTATCAAGGCTTTTGGATTTCCAGAAAAAAGAATGAGTTAGACGCAGGCATTTACAAATGAACACGCCTTGAAGCTTCGCTACACGAAAAAAACGCTGGGCATTATAAGCATTTTTCGTCGTCGAGCGTTATTTGCGCTACTGTCAAGTCAGCCGACAGTGGCACTGGACTAGAAATCATCCGTAAGTGACGGAAACGCATAGGGAATCGGTTGTGTTCGAACTCTTCAGTAAGAAGGCCAACACCCTTCTAGGGATCGATATTAGCTCCACCTCGGTCAAGCTCCTGGAGCTAAGTCGTTCCGGCAACCGTTACAAGGTCGAGTCTTATGCGGTCGAGCCACTGCCCGCCAACGCAGTGGTCGAAAAGAACATCGCGGAGCTCGAAGGCGTCGGCAGTGCTTTGACGCGTCTGCTGGTAAAAGCCAAGAGTAACGTCAAAATTGCGGCGGTTGCCGTCGCAGGTTCGGCGGTTATCACCAAGACCATCGAGATGGATGCAGGGCTTTCCGACGACGAGATGGAAAACCAGCTCAAGATCGAGGCCGATCAGTACATTCCCTATCCGCTGGAAGAAGTGGCCATCGACTTCGAGGTTCAGGGGTATTCGGCGCGTAATCCCGAGCGCGTCGAAGTATTGCTGGCCGCGTGCCGCAAGGAAAACGTAGAAGTGCGCGAAGCCGCGCTGGCACTGGCCGGGCTCACCGCCCGCGTGGTCGATGTCGAAGCTTATGCCCTGGAGCGCTCGTTCGGTCTGCTGTCTGCCCAGTTGGGTCAGGACCACGAGCAGTTAACCGTCGCCGTCATCGACATCGGCGCGACCATGACCACCCTCAGCGTGCTGCACAATGGCCGCATCATCTATACCCGCGAACAATTATTTGGCGGTCGCCAGTTAACCGAAGAAATCCAGCGCCGTTATGGCTTGTCCGTTAGCGAGGCCGGGCTTGCGAAAAAGCAGGGCGGGCTCCCCGACGACTACGTCATGGAAGTGCTGCAGCCGTTCAAAGACGCTGTGGTGCAGCAGGTGTCCCGTTCGCTGCAGTTTTTCTTCGCGGCCGGCCAGTACAACCGCGTTGACTACATCATGCTGGCCGGTGGCACAGCTTCTATTTCCGGTCTTGATCGGCTGATCCAGGAACGCCTGGGCACGCCGACGCTGGTGGCTAACCCCTTTGCTGACATGGCGCTGAGCGTCAAGGTCAATGCTGGCGCGCTCGCCAGCGATGCTCCTGCACTGATGATCGCGTGTGGTCTGGCCCTGAGGAGCTTCGACTAATGGCACGGATCAACTTACTTCCCTGGCGCGAGCAGCAACGCGAAGAGCGCAAGAAGCGCTTCATTCTGGCGCTCGTCGGGGTGCTGGTGCTTGGCATCGGCGCCATTCTTTTGGCTGATCAATATTTGAGCAGTGCCATCGCGCATCAGAACAGCCGCAATCAATTCATCAGGACCGAAATCGTTCAGCTCGACGCGCGTATCAAAGAGATCAGCGAGCTCAAGGCGCGTCGCAAGCAATTGCTGGAGCGGATGAAGATCATTCAGGACCTGCAGGGCAACCGGCCGATCATCGGGCGCATCTTCGATCAAATGGCGCGCACCCTGCCCGATGGTGTCTATTTCAACGACGTGAAGATGACCGGGCAGATGATCAGCATTTCCGGCGCTGCCGAATCCAATAATCGGGTCTCGGATCTGCTGCGTAATCTGGATGCGTCTGACTGGCTGGAGTCGCCGAGTCTGACCGAGGTCAAGGCCAACACTGCGGCGGGTGGTGTGGATCAGACCAACACCTTCCAGTTGACGGTGCGTCAGACGCAGCCAGCAGTTGAGGGGGTCAAGCCATGAGCATGAATGATTGGCTCGATAGCCTGAAAAAGATCGACCTCAACGACCTGGACATCAATAACCTGGGTTCATGGCCCGCCGCAGTGAAGACCATTGCCGGCGCGCTACTGTTGGCTCTGGTTCTGGCCGGCGGGTACTTCTTCTATATCCAGGACATGCAGGCTCAGCTGGATCAGGCCCGAGGCGAAGAGACGGCGCTGAAAGAGCAGTTCGCGACCAAGGCTTATCAGGCTGCCAACCTCGCGGCGTACAAGAGCCAGATGGTGGAGATGGAAAACACCTTTGGCGCGTTGCTGCGACAGTTGCCGAGCGACACCGAAGTCCCTGGCCTGCTTGAAGACATCACCCGCACCGGTCTGGGCAGTGGCCTGGAGTTCGAAGAGATCAAGCTACTCCCTGAAGAGGCCCAGCAGTTTTATATTGAATTGCCGATCCAGATTACCGTGACAGGCAGTTATCACGACCTCGCGACCTTCGCCAGCGGCGTCGCCAGCCTGCCGCGAATCGTGACGCTGCATGACTTCGAGATCAAACCGCTGGACGCCAAGTCCCCCGGAAAGCTGCGCATGAGCATCCTTGCCAAGACCTATCGCTATAACGACAAAGGTCTTCAGAACGTTGATACGAAAGGGCCGGCGAAATGAGGGCGATGCGTTGGTTGTGCGTCGGCGTCACGCTGATGGGGCTCGCGGGTTGCGACAGCTCGAATGAATTTGACGATCTCAAGCAGTTCATGGCCGAGGTACGCGCACGGCCGGTTGGCACCATCGAGCCGATGCCCAAATTCCGGCCCTATGAAGCCTTTACCTATGCGGCGGCCAGTTTGCGCAGTCCTTTTCAGCCGCCGATCAAGATTGACCTGGTCAACCGTCCAAAGGGCTCGCACCTGGTGCAGCCGGATCCGACGCGGGTGAAGCAGTTTCTCGAAGGCTTCAACATCGATTCCTTCGAGATGGTCGGCACGTTGAGCAATGAAACCGGCACGTTCGCGCTGCTTCGCGGGGCGGGTGGCGTGCATCGGGTGAAAGTGGGCGATTACCTGGGGCGTAACGATGGCCGGATTACGGCGATCACCGACTCGGCGGTGCAAGTGATGGAAATCGTTCCGGATGGAGAGGGGGCCTGGCTTGAGCGTCCGCTCAGTATTTCCCTCAAGGAACGCTCATGAAGACGGCAAGCAAGCGAAGCACCTTCGGATCTGCACAGTGGTGGAATGTGAACATGAACAGGATTCTTTCGATTATCGGCCTGTCGCTAGGGATGGCGATGCTTTCACCGGTTGTCCAGGCGGCTAACCTCAAGACGCTGGATGTCGCCGCATTGCCGGGGGATCGAGTCGAACTGAAACTGTCCTTCGACGGTCCGGTGGCGGCGCCGCGCGGTTACACCACCGAGCAACCGGCGCGCATTGCGCTGGACCTGCCGGGGGTGACCAGCCAGTTGGCGATCAAAAGCCGTGATCTGGGTTCAGGTAACGCCCGCAGCGTTGTGGTCGTCGAAGCCAAGGACCGCACGCGGGTGATCATCAACCTCACCACGCTCGCGCCTTACAGCTCGCGTGTCGACGGCAACAACCTGTTCGTGGTCGTGGGCCAGGGCGCCGCTGCGGCTCAGGGCTCGCAGCCGAGCACCGCCATGGGCGCGGCGCGAGTGAGCGTGCCAAGCGGACCTGCCGCCCAGTCGAAACCCGTTGCCCGCTCGTATGCGCCAGGCCCACGGTCGGTGAAAAACGTCGACTTCCAGCGCGGCGAGTTGGGTGAAGGCAACGTCATCATCGAGCTGAGCGACACCGGCATTGCCCCGGACATTCAGGAGCAGGGCGGCAAGATCCGCGTCGACTTCGCCAAAACGCAATTGCCTGAGCCGCTGCGCGTGCGTCTGGACGTCAAGGATTTCGCCACCCCGGTGCAGTTCGTCAATTCCAGCGCCACGGGTGACAAGGCCAGTATCTCCATCGAGCCGTCCGGTGCGTTCGACTACTCCGCCTACCAGACCGACAACAAGCTGACCATCAGCGTGCGCCCCCTGACCAACGAAGATCAGGAGCGGCGCAACTCGGAAAAACTGGTCTACACCGGCGAGAAGCTGTCGCTGAACTTCCAGGACATCGATGTGCGCTCGGTGCTGCAACTGATCGCTGATTTCACCAACCTCAATCTGGTGGCCAGCGACACCGTGCAAGGCGGCATCACCCTGCGCCTGCAGAACGTGCCGTGGGATCAGGCACTGGATCTGGTGCTCAAGACCAAGGGCCTGGACAAGCGCAAGATCGGCAACGTCTTGCTGGTCGGTCCGGCTGACGAGATCGCTGCGCGCGAGCGCCAGGAGCTGGAATCCCTCAAGCAGATTTCCGAACTGGCCCCGCTGCGTCGCGAGTTGCTGCAAGTGAACTACGCCAAGGCCGCTGACATCGCCAAGTTGTTTCAGTCGGTGACGAGCGCAGAATCCAAGACCGACGAGCGCGGTTCGATCACCGTCGATGAGCGAACCAACAACATCATTGCCTACCAGACCCAGGATCGTCTGGACGAGCTGCGCCGCATCGTTTCGCAGCTGGACATCCCGGTGCGCCAGGTGATGATCGAGGCACGCATCGTCGAGGCCAACGTCGATTACGACAAGTCTCTCGGCGTGCGCTGGGGCGGTTCGAGCAACAGGGGCAACTTCACCGCCGGCGGCAACGGCACCGTCTCGGGCGCCTCGGCAACCAATGGTCCCTACGTCGACATGGGCGTGACCAATGCTACCTCGTCGATCGGCCTGGGCTTCCTGACCAACAACACCATTCTCGACCTCGAGCTGACGGCGATGGAGAAGAGCGGCAACGGCGAAGTGGTCTCGCAGCCAAAGGTCGTTACGTCGGACAAGGAAACCGCGAAAATCCTGAAAGGTACGGAAGTGCCTTATCAGGAAGCGAGCTCCAGCGGCGCGACGTCGGTGTCGTTCAAAGAGGCCTCGCTGTCCCTGGAAGTGACCCCGCAGATCACGCCTGACAACCGCATCATCATGGAGGTCAAGGTCACCAAAGATGAGCCGGACTACGTGAACACGGTGCTGGGTGTGCCGCCGATCAAGAAAAACGAAGTCAACGCCAAGGTGCTGGTGGCCGACGGCGAGACCATCGTAATTGGTGGCGTGTTCTCGAATACGCAGAGTAAAGTCGTCGACAAGGTGCCATTTTTAGGCGATGTGCCGTATGTTGGCCGCCTTTTCCGGCGCGATGTGGTTTCGGAGTCAAAATCCGAGCTGTTGGTGTTTCTCACTCCGCGTATCATGAACAACCAGGCGATTGCTGTGAGTCGTTGATTCTGTGCGAAATTTAATTCTTGTGGGGCCGATGGGGGCTGGCAAAAGCACCATCGGTCGCTTGCTGGCCAAAGAGCTTCGACTGCCGTTCAAGGATTCCGACAAGGAAATCGAGCTGCGAACGGGCGCCAATATTCCCTGGATCTTCGACAAGGAAGGTGAAGCGGGCTTTCGCGACCGCGAACAGGCCATGATCGCCGAGCTCTCCGCACTGGACGGCGTAGTCGTAGCCACCGGCGGGGGCGCAGTCATGCGTGAAGAAAACCGTCGCGCCCTGCACGCCGGCGGTCGGGTGGTGTATCTGCATGCGTCGGTTGAGCAGCAAGTGGGCCGGACCTCGCGGGATCGTAACCGACCGTTGTTGCGCACGGCTGACCCGGCGCGCGTGCTACGCGAACTGCTGGCGATCCGCGATCCGCTGTACCGCGAGATCGCCGATGTCATCATCGAAACCGATGAGCGGCCCCCGCGAATGGTGGTTATCGACATACTCGCCCTGCTGGCCGAGCTTCCTCCCCGTTAAAGCGCAGACGGAAATGCGCTATCCTCGGCGACCATAAAAAGTGGGGTCGCTACATGGCCTTGCGCCATAGCCGGTGTCGGCGTCTTTCAGACGCGCACAGGCAACCAATTGTTAACAGCGTGGGGACACATGCAGACACTCAAGGTCGAGCTTGGCGAACGCAGCTACCCGATCCATATCGGCGAAGGCTTGCTGGATCAGCCCGAGTTGCTCAAGCCGTACATTGCCGGTAAACAGGTGGCGATCGTTTCCAACGCCACCGTTGCGCCGCTCTACATGGAACGCCTGACCCGATCCCTCGCCGGTTACAGCGTCTTGCCGATCGTGCTTCCCGACGGTGAAGCCTTCAAGAACTGGGAAACCCTGCAAACCATCTTCGACGCGCTGCTTACTGCACGCCATGATCGCCGCACCACTGTGATTGCGTTGGGCGGCGGCGTTATTGGCGACATGGCCGGCTTTGCCGCTGCCTGTTACCAGCGCGGCGTCGAATTCATTCAAGTGCCGACCACACTGCTCTCCCAGGTCGATTCCTCGGTCGGTGGCAAAACCGGCATCAATCACCCGCTGGGCAAAAACATGGTGGGCGCTTTCTATCAGCCCAATGCGGTGCTGATTGACACGTTATCGCTGAACACCCTGCCTGAACGCGAACTGTCCGCCGGTCTTGCCGAGGTCATCAAATACGGTTTGATCTGTGACGAACCGTTCCTGACGTGGCTCGAAGAGAATGTGGATAAGCTGCGCGGGCTGGATCAGGTCGCGCTGACCACGGCAATCGAGCGCTCGTGCGCCGCCAAGGCGGCGGTCGTCGGTGCCGATGAGCGAGAGTCTGGTGTGCGTGCCACGCTGAACCTCGGCCACACCTTCGGCCACGCCATCGAAACCCACATGGGTTACGGCGTATGGCTGCACGGCGAGGCGGTGGCGGCAGGCACGGTGATGGCGCTGGAAATGTCGGCGCGTCTGGGCTGGATCAGCGAGCAGGAACGTGACCGCGGCGTCCGTATTTTTCAGCGCGCCGGCTTGCCGGTGGTTCCGCCGCAAGACATGACACCCGAGCACTTCCTCGAGCACATGGCGGTGGACAAAAAGGTCATTGACGGTCGTTTGCGCCTGGTGCTGTTGCGTCGCATCGGTGAAGCAGTGGTAACAGACGAATATCCACAAGAAGTACTACAGGCCACACTGGTCGCGGACTACCGCGCCTTGGTGGATCAGCTTAGAGGTTAATGAGAAATCCATGACTAGTTTGCACGCCGATGAGGCCTTCCTCGGTCATTACCAGTTGAGTCATGACCCCTTTGCAACGCGGGTTCCCGGCTTCAAGTTCTTCCCCGCACAGCGCAAGCCCGTGCTGGGCCAGCTGCATCACCTTGCGCGCTACAGCCAGCTGTTGCTGGTCGTGACCGGGCCTCAGGGCAGCGGCAAAACGCTGTTGCGTCAGGCATTGGTGGCGAGTACCAACAAGCAGTCGGTGCAGAGCGTTGTGGTGTCGGCGCGTGGCGCCGGTGATGCGACGGGCGTGCTGCGCCAGGTTGCCCAGGCCCTGAACGTCGCTCAAGCGGAAATGCGCCCGATCCTGGCGCAGGTCGTGCAGTTGGCGCTGACCGGTCAGGAAGTCTACATCCTGGTGGACGATGCCGAACAACTGGGCGAATCCGCACTCGAAGCGTTGTTGGGATTGGCAGCAGGCACCCCGGAAGGGCGTCCGCATGTCTTCCTGTTCGGCGAGGCTTCGATCATTGATCGCCTGGATCAGCTGTGCGCCGAGAGCGGTACCGAGGAAGAGCGCTTCCACGTTATCGAGCTGGCACCGTATACCGAAGAAGAAACCCGTGAGTATCTGGCTCAGCGTCTCGATGGCGCAGGGCAGGGCGTTGAGTTGTTCAGCGCCGCGCAGATCACTGATATCCACGAGCAGTCCGGTGGATGGCCAGGCGCGATCAACCAGGTCGCGCGCGATTCGATGATCGAAGCCATGATTGCCAGCCGCTCTGCGGTCAAGCGTCCAAGTATGGGGTTCAAAATGCCTAAGAAACACGTGTTGGCTTTGGGTGGCGTTGTTGTCGCAGCCGTTCTCGCGGCGTGGCTGATTCCAGGCCGCAGCAACGCGCCGGCCACTGCGCCAGCCAACTCTCAGGCTCAATTGCCTCTGGGTCAGGGCCAGGCGCCCGCGCAACAATCGAACAACGGTGGCCCGGCCATCGAGTTCGCCGGTAATTCGCAACCGATGCCGCTGCCGATGAACGGCTCGCAACCGGCGACCCGCGCGCCGCTGGCGGAAGCCGCGGGTTCGGGCGAGGGTGACGGCGAAGATGGCGGCCCTGCGGCTAATCAATCGCTGCAGCCGCCGACCGTGACCACCACTGCACCACCGGCAGGCGCGACGGCAAGTCCTGCGCCGACCATGGCACAGCAACCGGTTCCGGCAACGCGTCCGGCCCCGGCCCCCAAGCCAACGCCTGCTCCGGCCCCTGCCGCGAAACCTGCCCCAGCGCCGACTCAGGTGGCCACCGCCAAACCTGCCCCGGCGCCGGCGGCCAAACCAGCAGCTGCAGCGTCTGGCGCGGCGGGCAGCGGCTGGTACGCAGGTCAGGCACCGACGCATTACGTGGTGCAGATCCTCGGCACCAGCTCTGAAGCCACCGCTCAGAGCTACGTGAAAGAGCAGGGCGCCGAGTACCGTTACTTCAAGAAAACCCTGCAGGGCAAGCCTCTGTTCGTGGTGACTTACGGCAGCTTCGCTGACCGCAATGCGGCACTGACCGCTATCAAGGCCTTGCCAGAGAAGGTTCAGGCTGGTAAACCTTGGCCTCGTACTGTCGGCAGTATCCAACAGGAACTCGCCGCCGCCCGCTGATGACGCAGGGACCTTATCCAGGTCCCTCGCTTGGCCCTCCCGATATCACGCATGAGCGTGCTGCCAACGAGCAGCGCGCCTTGCGGTGTCTGCGTCTCAGGCGCGCATTGATCTTCGGGCTCTCATTGGTCAGACTCGCAAAAAAGCTCTGGCTAGCACGAGAATCGATATAAAACCTTTCATGAATGCGACATAAATTTGCGACACTTCGTCGTCAAATTTGTGAGGACTTGTGTCGCTGTGTACAATGACCTCCCTTTTGCTCCCGCAAAGCCGGCATACGTTCGGCGTGGATGGTAAATGGTTGAATTGAAAAGAAATTTGCCTCGATAAGGGGCAGCCTGGTGAGAATGTGTCTATGAAAGCAGGTCTGTACCATCCAGAAGAATTCAAGGATAACTGTGGTTTCGGCCTGATCGCCCATATGCAAGGCGAGCCCAGTCATCACCTGTTGCAGACGGCTATCGAAGCCCTGACGTGCATGACCCACCGTGGTGGTATCAACGCCGACGGCAAGACCGGTGACGGTTGCGGGCTGTTGATGCAAAAACCTGACACCTTCCTGCGTGCGGTGGCCACCGAGCACTTCGGCGTCGAGCTTCCGCGCCAGTATTGTGTTGGCATGGTCTTCCTCAATCAGGACGACGCCAGGGCCGAAGCGGCCCGCGAAAACATGAACCGTGAAATCCTGGCGGCCGGCCTGACCCTGATCGGCTGGCGTCAGGTGCCGATCGACACCAGCGTATTGGGCCGTCTGGCCCTTGAGCGTCTGCCGAAGATCGAGCAGGTGTTCATCGGTGGCGAAGGCCTGACCGATCAGGAGTTCGCGATCAAGCTGTTCTGTGCACGTCGTCGCTCCTCGGTGGCCAACGCCGCTGACACCGACCACTACATCTGCAGCTTTTCCCACAAGACCATCATCTACAAAGGCCTGATGATGCCGCGTGACCTCACGGCATTCTTCCCGGACCTCAACGACGAGCGCCTGCAGACCGCGATCTGCGTATTCCACCAGCGCTTCTCGACCAACACCCTGCCGAAATGGCCGCTGGCTCAGCCATTCCGCTTCCTCGCCCACAACGGCGAGATCAACACCATCACCGGTAACCGCAACTGGGCCCAAGCCCGTCGCACCAAGTTCACCAACGACCTGATGGACCTCGACGAGCTGGGCCCGCTGGTCAACCGCGTGGGCTCCGACTCCTCCAGCATGGACAACATGCTCGAGCTGATGGTGACCGGCGGCATCGACCTGTTCCGTGGCGTGCGCATGCTTGTGCCGCCGGCATGGCAGAACGTCGAGACCATGGACCCGGATCTGCGCGCGTTCTACGAATTCAACTCTATGCACATGGAGCCTTGGGACGGCCCGGCCGGCATCGTCATGACCGAAGGTCGCCATGCCGTCTGCCTGCTTGACCGCAACGGCCTGCGCCCTGCGCGCTGGGTCACCACCAAGAACGGCTACATCACCCTCGCGTCGGAAATCGGCGTTTGGAACTACAAGCCTGAAGACGTCATCGCCAAGGGCCGTGTCGGTCCGGGCCAGATCTTCGCCGTGGACACCGAAACCGGACAGATCCTCGACACCGACGCCATCGACAGCCGTTTGAAGTCGCGCCACCCGTACAAGCAGTGGCTGCGCAAGAACGCCCTGCGTATTCAGGCGACGCTGGAAGATCACGACCACGGTTCGGCGTTCTACAACCCGGATCAGCTCAAGCAGTACATGAAGATGTTCCAGGTCACGTTCGAAGAGCGTGATCAGATCCTGCGCCCGCTGGGTGAGCAGGGTCAGGAAGCGGTCGGCTCCATGGGCGATGACACGCCGATGGCGGTGTTGTCGCGTCGCGTCCGCACGCCGTACGACTATTTCCGTCAGCAGTTTGCGCAGGTCACCAACCCGCCGATCGACCCGCTGCGTGAAGCCATCGTCATGTCGCTGGAAGTCTGCCTCGGGGCCGAGCGCAACATTTTCCAGGAGTCGCCAGAGCACGCTTCCCGCGTGATCCTCAGCTCGCCGGTCATTTCCCCGGCCAAGTGGCGCTCGCTGATGACCCTGGATCGTCCGGGCTTTGATCGTCAGATCATCGACCTGAACTACGACGAAGCCATGGGCCTGGAAGCGGCCGTGCGCAACATCGCGGACCAGGCTGAAGAAGCCGTGCGTTCGGGCAAGACCCAGATCGTCTTGAGCGACCGCCATATCGCGCCGGGCAAACTGCCGATTCACGCATCGCTGGCCACCGGTGCGGTGCATCACCGTCTGACCGAAAAAGGCCTGCGCTGCGACAGCAACATTCTTGTCGAGACAGCAACGGCTCGCGACCCGCACCATTTCGCCGTGTTGATCGGCTTCGGCGCCTCGGCGGTCTACCCGTTCCTGGCCTACGAAGTGCTGGGCGACTTGATCCGTACCGGGGAAGTGCTGGGCGATCTGTACGAAGTCTTCAAGAACTACCGCAAAGGCATCACCAAAGGCCTGCTCAAGATCCTGTCGAAGATGGGCATTTCGACCGTCGCCTCCTACCGTGGGGCGCAGCTTTTCGAAGCCATTGGTCTGTCCGAAGAAGTCTGCGACCTGAGTTTCCGTGGCGTTCCCAGCCGCATCAAGGGCGCGCGTTTCGTCGACATCGAAGCCGAGCAGAAAGCCCTGGCCTTCGAAGCCTGGAGCGCGCGCAAGCCGATCCAGCAGGGCGGGCTGCTGAAGTTCGTCTACGGCGGCGAATACCACGCGTACAACCCTGATGTGGTGGCGACACTGCAAGCGGCTGTTCAGCAGGGTGATTACGCGAAATTCAAGGAATACACAGCGCTGGTGGACAACCGTCCGGTGTCGATGATTCGTGATCTGCTCAAGGTCAAAGAGCTCGACACGCCGCTGGGCATCGATGAAATCGAGCCGCTGGAAGGCATTCTCAAGCGCTTCGACTCGGCGGGCATCTCGCTGGGCGCGCTCTCGCCGGAAGCCCACGAAGCGCTGGCCGAGGCGATGAACCGCCTGGGGGCGCGCTCCAACTCCGGTGAGGGTGGCGAAGACCCGGCGCGGTACGGCACCATCCGTAGCTCCAAGATCAAACAGATCGCAACCGGCCGTTTTGGCGTGACGCCTGAGTACCTGGTCAACGCCGACGTGCTGCAGATCAAAGTGGCGCAGGGCGCCAAGCCAGGCGAGGGCGGGCAACTGCCGGGTGGCAAGGTCAACGGCCTGATCGCCAAGCTGCGTTACGCAGTGCCAGGCGTGACGCTGATTTCGCCGCCGCCGCACCACGACATCTACTCGATCGAAGACTTGTCGCAGTTGATCTTTGACCTCAAGCAGGTCAACCCGGCCGCGCTGGTCTCGGTCAAGCTCGTAGCGGAAGCAGGCGTGGGCACGATTGCGGCCGGTGTGGCCAAGGCCTACGCCGACCTGATCACCATTTCCGGCTATGACGGCGGCACCGGTGCGTCGCCGCTGTCATCGATCAAATACGCGGGCTCGCCATGGGAAATCGGCCTGGCCGAAACCCACCAGACCCTGCGCGGCAACGACCTGCGCGGCAAGGTTCGGGTGCAGACCGACGGCGGCCTGAAAACCGGCCTGGACGTGATCAAGGCGGCCATCCTCGGCGCCGAAAGCTTTGGCTTCGGCACCGCGCCGATGATCGCGCTGGGTTGCAAATACCTGCGCATCTGCCACCTGAACAATTGCGCCACCGGCGTCGCCACTCAGAACGAAAAGCTGCGCAAGGACCACTACATCGGCACCGTCGACATGGTGATCAACTTCTTCACCTACGTGGCTGAAGAGACCCGCGAGTGGCTGGCCAAGCTGGGCGTGCGTTCGCTGGAAGAACTGATCGGGCGTACCGACCTGCTGGAAATCCTGCCGGGTGAAACCGCCAAGCAGCAGCATTTGGATCTGACGCCGCTGCTGGGCAGCGACCACATTCCGGCTGACAAACCGCAGTTCAGCCAGGTCGAGCGCAACCCCCCGTTCGACAAGGGCCTGCTGGCCGAGAAAATGGTCGAACTGGCGATCTCCGCCATTCAGTCCAAGAGCAGCGGCGACTACGAACTGGACATCTGTAACTGCGACCGCTCCATCGGCGCGCGGATTTCCGGCGAAATCGCCAAGCTCCACGGCAACCAGGGCATGAACGATGCGCCGGTGACCTTCCGCTTCAAGGGCACGGCCGGGCAGAGCTTCGGTGTGTGGAATGCCGGCGGCTTGAACATGTACCTGGAAGGCGACGCCAACGACTACGTCGGCAAAGGCATGACCGCCGGCAAGCTGGTGATCGTGCCGCCGAAAGGCAGCCCGTTTAAAACCCAGGACAGCGCCATCATTGGCAACACCTGCCTGTACGGCGCGACCGGCGGCAAGCTGTTCGCAGCGGGCACGGCGGGCGAGCGTTTCGCGGTGCGTAACTCAGGCGCCCACACCGTTGTGGAAGGCACGGGCGACCACTGCTGCGAGTACATGACTGGCGGTTTCGTCTGTGTGCTGGGCAAGACCGGCTACAACTTCGGCTCAGGCATGACCGGCGGTTTCGCCTACGTGCTCGATCAGGACAACACCTTCGTTGACCGGGTCAATCACGAACTGGTCGAGATTCAGCGCATCAGCGGTGAAGCGATGGAAGCCTATCGCAGCCACCTGGAGCGCGTGCTGGCCGAATACGTGACCGAAACCGACAGCGAGTGGGGCCGCAATCTCTGGGAAAACCTCGACGACTACCTGCGCCGCTTCTGGCTGGTGAAGCCGAAGGCCGCGAGCTTGAAGTCGCTGTTGTCCAGCACCCGCGCGAATCCGCAATAACAGCAGCTGCGAGCGGCAAGCTTCAAGCCGCAAGTTAACGGCAGCGCGCGAGTGCCTGCGAACATGATTTTCTTGCAGCTTCAAGCGTGGCGCTTGGGGCTGTAGTCAGGAGTTCTAACACCATGGCTGAACGTCTCAGTAACGACTTCCAGTTCATCGAAGTCGGGCGTAAAGATCCGAAGAAGAAACTGCTGCGTCAGCGCAAGAAAGAGTTCGTGGAAATCTACGAACCTTTCAAGCCCCAGCAGTCCGCCGATCAGGCGCACCGTTGCCTGGGTTGCGGCAATCCGTACTGTGAATGGAAATGCCCTGTGCATAACTTCATTCCCAACTGGCTGAAGCTGGTGTCCGAGGGCAACATCCTCGCGGCGGCCGAGCTGTCGCACCAGACCAACACCCTGCCGGAAGTCTGCGGCCGCGTGTGCCCGCAGGATCGTCTGTGCGAGGGCGCGTGCACCCTCAACGACGGCTTCGGTGCGGTCACCATTGGTTCGGTCGAGAAGTACATCACCGACACGGCCTTCGCCATGGGCTGGCGCCCGGACATGTCCCGCGTCGTGCCCAACGGCAAGCGCGTGGCCATCATCGGCGCAGGCCCGGCCGGCCTGGGCTGCGCCGACGTTCTGGTGCGTGGCGGCGTAAAGCCGGTGGTGTTCGACAAGAACCCGGAAATCGGCGGTCTGCTGACCTTCGGTATCCCCGAGTTCAAGCTTGAAAAGAGCGTGCTGAGCAATCGCCGCGAAGTGTTCACCGGCATGGGCATCGAGTTCCGTCTCAACACCGAGATCGGCAAGGACATCACCGTCGAGCAGTTGCTGGAAGAGTACGACGCGGTGTTCATGGGCATGGGCACGTACACCTACATGAAGGGCGGCTTCCCCGGTGAAGACCTGCCGGGCGTGCATGACGCGCTGGATTTCCTGATCGCCAACGTCAACCGCAACATGGGCTTCGAAAAGTCGCCGGAAGATTTCGTCGACATGAAGGGCAAGAAGGTTGTGGTACTGGGCGGTGGCGATACGGCGATGGACTGCAACCGCACGTCGATCCGCCAGGGCGCCAAGTCAGTGACCTGCGCCTACCGCCGGGACGAGGAAAACATGCCGGGCTCGCGCAAGGAAGTGAAGAACGCCAAGGAAGAGGGCGTAAGGTTCCTCTACAACCGTCAGCCCATCGCCATCGTGGGCGAGGATCGGGTCGAAGGCGTGAAAGTCGTCGAAACGCGCCTGGGCGAGCCGGATGCGCGAGGCCGTCGCAGCCCCGAGCCGATCCCAGGCTCCGAAGAGATCATCCCGGCGGATGCCGTGGTTATCGCGTTCGGTTTCCGTCCGAGCCCGGCGTTGTGGTTCGATCCGCAGGGTATCCAGGTCGACAGCCAGGGCCGTGTCGTGGCGCCGGAGCAGGGCCAGTTCAAGCACCAGACCAGCAACCCGAAGATCTTCGCCGGTGGCGACATGGTGCGCGGGTCTGATCTGGTGGTGACGGCGATCTTTGAAGGCCGCAACGCGGCTGAAGGGATTCTGGATTACCTGGGCGTCTAGTTGACGCCTGCGGCAAGCTGCAAGCGGCAAGCTCCAAGCCACAAGCTTAAGGCAGACGCTGATCTGCTTTTACTTGAAGCTTGCGGCTTGAAGCTCGCAGATGCATTGATGCGACAAATCGCCCCGATAAATAAAAGGCAAGGCACCGACCGTGCCTTTTATGTTGGTGTCTGAGAAAATGCCCGCACTTTTTTTCCGGATGCCGACATGACTGCCCTGAAGAACGACCGTTTCCTTCGCGCCCTGCTCAAGCAGCCAGTTGACGTCACGCCTGTATGGATGATGCGCCAGGCCGGCCGCTACCTGCCGGAGTACCGCGCCAGTCGCGCCAAGGCCGGGGACTTCATGAGCTTGTGCATGAACCCGGCGTTTGCCTGTGAAGTCACCCTGCAGCCCCTTGAGCGCTATCCGCTCGACGCCGCCATTCTGTTCTCCGACATCCTCACCGTTCCCGACGCTATGGGCCTGGGCCTGTACTTCGAAACCGGCGAAGGCCCGCGCTTCCGCAAAACCGTCACCACCCTGGCTGACATCGAAGCGTTGCCGATCCCTGACGCGCAGAAAGAC
The DNA here is from genome assembly GCF_055284355.1 of Pseudomonas sp. HP_01. NCBI lineage: Bacteria > Pseudomonadati > Pseudomonadota > Gammaproteobacteria > Pseudomonadales > Pseudomonadaceae > Pseudomonas > Pseudomonas sp. HP_01. The sequence continues at coordinate 76,615 of NZ_JBTOPV010000056.1, forward strand.
CTCGGCTACGTCATAGACGCGGTCAGCACCATTCGCCGCGAGCTCAACGGCCGCGTGCCGCTGATCGGCTTCGCTGGCAGCCCGTGGACCCTGGCGACGTATATGGTTGAAGGCGGCTCGTCCAAGGACTTCCGCAAATCCAAGGCCATGCTCTACGACAACCCGCAGGCCATGCACTTGCTGCTCGACAAGCTCGCACAATCGGTCACGGCGTACCTGAACGGCCAGATTCTCGCAGGCGCGCAAGCAGTGCAGATCTTCGACAGTTGGGGCGGCAGCCTTTCGGCCGCGGCGTATCAGGAGTTCTCGCTGGCCTACATGCGCAAGATCGTCAACGGCCTTATCCGTGAGCACGACGGGCGCAAAGTGCCGGTCATTCTGTTCACCAAGGGCGGCGGCATGTGGCTGGAAAGCATCGCTGACGCCGGCGCCGATGCGCTGGGCCTGGACTGGACCTGCGACATCGGCGAAGCCCGCCGTCGAGTCGGCAGCAAGGTCGCGCTGCAGGGCAACATGGACCCGACCGTGCTTTACGCCAATCCTCAAGCCATCCGCCAGGAAGTCTCCAACATCCTCGCCAGCTATGGCAGCGGCACCGGCCACGTCTTCAACCTCGGCCACGGCATCACCCCCGAAGTCGATCCGGCCAACGCCGGCGCCTTCATCGAAGCGGTGCACGAAATGTCGGCCAAGTACCACCAGTAAGCAGCTCGCAGACATGAAAACGCCCGGCTAATGCCGGGCGTTTTTGTGTGGGGTTAGGCACGCAAAGAGCACAGATCTATCGACTCTGAGCGTCGGGCGCCGGATAGCTTCTGCCGAAGGCGTAGGAGCGCGCTTGCCCGCGATCTGGCGCGAAGCGGTAGTGGCTGTACCTCTGTGGTAGATCAGCAAGTCCGTCCTCGAAGTTCTTGCGGCCGGTTCCCGCCCGATCGCGGGCAAGCGCGCTCCTACAGTTGCATGTGCGGCTGTTGGCTCAAACCTGCACATTCACCGCCAGCGGTTTTACCTTCGCCAGTTTCAGCGCTACGGCGAGGGCGATCAGCAGGAGGGTGCCGATGAAGGCGCCGATGCCGTTCCAGCCAGCGTAGTGCCAGAACACGCCGCCGCCGGTGCCGGCAACGCTGGAGCCCACGTAATAGCTGAACAAGTACAGCGACGAGGCCTGGCCTTTGGCTTTGATGGCGCGGCGGCCGATCCAGCTGCTGGCCACGGAGTGGGCCCCGAAGAAGCCGAAGGTGAACATCAGCACCCCAACGATCACCACGACCAGCGGGGTGAACATGGTCAGCGCCACGCCGACGAGCATCAGCACGATCACTGCCCACAACACGTTGCGCCGGCCCAGTTGGTCGGCCAGTGCGCCGATCTTCGCGGAGCTGTAGATACCCGACAGGTACACCACCGAAAACAGGCCGACCACCGCCTGACTCAAGTTGTACGGGTCGGCCAGCAAGCGATAGCCGATGTAGTTGAACAGCGTCACGAACGCGCCCATCAGCAGGAAGCCTTCGAGAAACAGCCATGGCAGCCCGGCATCCCGGAACTGCAGGACGAAGCCTTCCAACAGGCTGCGGCCGTTGAGCGGTCGTGCGATGAAATTGCGCGAAGGCGGCAGGATTTTCCAGAACACTCCCGCCGCGCCCAGCGCAATCACACCCATGATCAGCAGTGCCGTGTGCCAGCTGACGTAATCGCTCAACACCCCGGTGATCACCCGGCCGCTCATGCCGCCGATGGCGTTGCCGCCGATGTACAGGCCCATCGCCAGGCCGATGTGCTGCGGGTGGATTTCTTCACTGAGATAGGTCATCGCCACGGCGGCGAGTCCGCTCAACGACAAGCCCACGAACGCCCGCGTGATGAGCACGCCCTCCCAGGTGGGCATCAGTGCGCTGGCGATGGTGAAAAGAGCGGCGGAGAACAGCGAGAAGACCATCACCGACTTGCGCCCGAGGCGGTCGGAAATGGGCCCGGTGATGAGCAACCCGATCGCCAGCATCGCGGTGGACACCGACAGAATCATGCTGCTCTGGGCGGCGTTGATGGAGAAGTCTCGAGACAGCACCGGCATCATCGGTTGCACGCAGTACAGCAGCGCAAACGTGGCGAAGCCGCCGGAGAACAGCGCAAGTACGGTACGAATGAAAGCAGGCGTGTCCTTCTCGATGTAGGTATCGCCCAACGGGATGGCTGCTGTGACGAGCTCGGCAGGCGCGGAAGGGGATGCAGCAGTATTCACGGGTGACCTCAGACGGCAGAGCGGGGAGCAGTGGCAAAAGAATATAGCCGCCTAACGATTGCTTCCAATATATTGTTCGACCTGTTTGATAGGTTTGACGACCTAATGGAATGACCGTGGAATTACGACACCTGCGTTACTTCATTGCTGTCGCTGAAGAGCTGCATTTTGGTCGGGCCGCTCAGGCGCTCGGCATCTCGCAACCGCCATTGAGCCAGCAGATTCAGGCCCTGGAGCAAGAACTCGGCGCCCGTCTCTTTGAGCGCACCAATCGACATGTGGCGCTGAGCGAGGCGGGCCGGTTATTCCTCGATGAAGCGCGCCTGGTGCTGGCACAGGTCGAGAAGGCTTCTGATGTGGCGCGGCGCGCACAGTTGGGCGAACTGGGGGAGCTGAAGATCGGCTTTACAGCATCCGCGCCGTTCACCTCAAGCATCCCGCAGGCCATATTCGCGTTTCGCCAGCGCTATCCCGCTGTGCACCTGGCGCTTCAGGAAATGAGCAGTCGGGAAGTCGCCGAGCGGCTCGAGAATGAGTCGATGCAAGTGGGCATCATGCGGCCGCTGCCGTTGCCGGATTCGTTGGTCGCCGTGGAGCTGCTGCACGAGCCGCTAGTGGCAATCCTGCGCTCGGACCATCCACTGGCGGAAGGCTCGGAACGCGGCATTCATTTGCGCGAACTGGCCAGTGAGCCTTTCGTGTTCTTCCCGCGCAGTTATGGCAGCGGGCTTTACGCGCAGTTGCTGGATCTGGCTCGGGAAGCAGGATTCAGCCCGTTGTTTACCCAGGAGGCGGGTGAGGCGATGACCATCATTGGCCTGGTAGCGGCAGGACTGGGCGTAACGGTGCTGCCGGCGTCCTATCAACGCATGCGCATCGACGGGGTGGTGTACCGGACGCTGCTGGATGCCCAGGCGACGTCAGCGGTGTGGCTGGTGCAACGCAAGGACCAGAAGTCGCCCATGGCCAAGGCGTTTGTCGAGCTGGTGACGCGCAAAGCGGGGTGAAGCGGAGGCGCTGCATAGAAATGCTGGCGTTGTTGCGCGGTTCCAATGCGCAGACGCGTGCAACGGGGAGCGAGCTACCCCGTCATTTGCTCGCCTTGCCCTGGAGTGGACTGACCAAGTACTTCAGCTCGCCGCTTTCCATGCTGATCCGGAAGACACCTTCGGAGGCGTAATCGACGAACCAGCGATCGTCCAGGCTGCGACCGTAGGGACGCAGCTGCACGCCAGGATAGTCAAAGCGCACTTCTTCCAGGGACGTCAGGGCGAAAAGCACGGCCGCGAACAGCTCTCTTGCCTCATGGTTGGGTGGCAGTTGGCTGTCTGCCTTCCAGCGCTCCTCGCGAAGCTGCTGACGTGCCACCGGAGTACCGAGTGAGTCCAGCAACGAGAAGCGCAGGCCGTGGCGTTCCTTCTGGATCGTCATCATCCAATCTTCGCGCTGACCGGCTTGCTCACGCTGGACATGCAGCTGCACGGGAAATTTGATGTGAGGTATTTGCGCAGGCAGCGGCGCATGGCTCGCGCAGCCACTCACCAACAACACGCATAACAGCAAGAAAGCGCGAATCATGAAGCTTTACCTTCCAGGTGAGCCGACAATTTTTTATTCCGGGCTTCGAGTCGTCAAAATGACACCGGCTATAGCGCGGCGCCATCACCGGGTGACGGGCATTATCTCGGTGCCGGCGCACTGAGGCAAACGTTGAAACAAATAGCGTGTTAACTGACGGTCTTTCTTGCGGGTATGGCGGCAGCCTCTGTCACTGTGTTGTAGGCGCGATCGGTCTTTCGATGACGTAGCCCTCATCCTAACGGTCAGATTTTTCCGAGAGGCTCGCCCTACTCATCGCGATTGCCTAGACTCGGACCCTTCACCGGGTCGCAGGCGATCCTTCACGGCTAGACAGCAACAGGGAGTCTTACATGCGGCGTGTGGTGTTCAATCAGAAGGGCGGCGTTGGCAAGTCCAGCATCGCCTGCAATCTGGCGGCTGTCAGTGCTCATGAGGGTTATCGGACGCTGTTGATCGATCTGGACGCTCAGGCCAACTCGACGCAGTACCTCACCGGTCTGACCGGTGAGGAGATTCCCATGGGGATCGCTGATTTCTTCAAGCAAACCTTGTCTTCCGGGCCTGGCGCCAAGAAGAATCAGGTCGACATCTATGAAACGCCCTTCGACAACCTTCATGTCGTGACTGCCACGGCGGAGTTGGCAGATCTGCAGCCCAAGCTGGAAGCCAAGCACAAGATCAACAAGCTCCGGAAACTGCTGGATGAGCTGAGCGAAGATTATGAGCGCATCTATCTGGACACGCCCCCGGCGCTGAATTTTTACGCGGTATCGGCGTTGATCGCGGCGGATCGTGTGCTGATTCCGTTTGACTGCGACAGTTTCTCCCGTCAAGCGCTGTACGGGCTGCTCAAGGAAATCGAAGAGCTCAAGGAAGATCACAACGAGGATCTGGAGGTGGAAGGCATTATCGTCAACCAGTTCCAGGCGCGGGCGAGCCTGCCCCAGCAGATCCTTGATGAACTCATCGCCGAAGGGCTGCCGGTGTTGCCCGTCTACCTCACCAGTTCGATCAAGATGCGTGAATCTCATCAAGCCAATATGCCGCTGATCCATCTGGAGCCGCGGCATAAGCTGACTCAGCAATTTGTCGAGCTGCATCACTTGCTGGAAACGGGTGCGGGTAATCGCTGACGGCTAAGCGAGCGGTGCGTGGCTTTCCCGTCGGGCTCGGGTCATGTGTTTGGCTCGCTTGCGCGCCTTTTCAGCCATGTCCTTGGGAATGTCGATGGTCGCGTCCATGTCCGCTTGAAGCGCGGTCTGGCTGGCGATCAAACGATGGGTGCCTTCCGCGCAGCCGCAGCGCACTGTCTGCCCGTGCGTCGCCACCGCCACGAGTTCGTCGATGAAGGTCGGATTGCCTTGGGCAATGAAGCCGATCTGAGCGCACCGCTCGCACCAGACCGGATCACCCATGCGCGCCAGGCGCCTGTCCTCCCAAGTGTGCAAGCCTGTAGCACTCAAAACCATGCCGCCGGTTGTCGTTGAATCGCCCTCTCTGACCACGTATGTCATTGCTAACCACTCCAGGGTACCGATAGGAGTGGCGAAGCCTAGACGCAGAATTCGACGAGTTCGGGGCTAAAGAGTGCTTTCAGAACATGCCTACAGCGCTGGCTGTCACGCACTTCAATCGCTGAAGAAACGCCTTTCAGATTCCCTGACTGCTCAGCCAGGCCATCAGCTGTTGCAACGGCATCGCGCCACTCTGCCGAGCGATTTCACGTCCGTCCTTGAACAGGATCAGGCTCGGGATCGAGCGAATCCCCAGTTGCGCGGAAAGCTGCTGATTGGCCTCACTGTCCAGCTTCGCCAAGCGAACCCGACCGTTCAGCTGAGTGGCCGCTTGCTCGAACGTCGGCGCGAAGGATTTGCACGGACCGCACCACTCCGCCCAGACGTCCACCAGCAACGGCAGATCGCCCTTGATCTGGCTGGCATAGTCGCCCTGCGTCAGGTTGAACGGCTTGCTCAGCAAAACCGGCTGCTTGCAGCGCCCGCATTTAGGCTGGTCGGTCAGCCGCCCGGCGGGAATGCGATTTAGCCCATTGCAGTGTGGGCAGGGGATCAGCAGGGAATCGGACATGACGGAGACCTGAATAGGATGATGACTAGTAGGTGGAGTCTGGGGGGTGGGTTATCAAGCTTTGCGGCTGCCCCTTTAGCGACGGGATATCATCAATGGCGGTCGGCTTTCATTTATCACCTGGAACGCCAGGTGGGAACTACCCCAAAGTTCGCCGTTCGCTAAGCATCCCACGTCTGAAAAATCTCGAACCTGAAGACGCAACAAATTCCCCTTTCACCCTTCGTCCCAACCCCCAACTGCGCGCGTTAAGCCCAATCTTCGACCGCTGATTATCCGAAAGCACCCCCCGTTTGCCTAACTGTTCGCCCTGCCTGCCTGTCGCTAGTGTCGATGCGAGGGGCTGACTGACGACGATGCGTGTTGGCTCCCGCCATCTCATAGCCAGGGAGTCGCCCATGATCAGCCAGATCCAGGCCGCCGTTGCAGCGGTTGTCGCGAACAAAAAGCCAGCCGTTGACGCCGTCCCAAGCAGCGAACCCAAAACCGTCGATAAACCTGCAGCGACCGCGACCGACAAAGCGACGTTCTCGACACTGGCGGCTCAGTTGAACGAGAGCGCAGCGCGAGCCGAGAAGAGGGACGCAGGGATGACCCACGCCGAGCTGCGGCAATACGGGCGTAATCGCATCAATGAGTTTTTGATCGAAGGCCGCACAGTCAATAGCGGCACCCGGGCCATGGAAGTGCCCAAGACAAACGACCCCGAACTGCTGGACCGGGCGCGCGAGGCTAGTGCGTTCGTGACCCGGACGTTGGCAGGTGACAAGAACGCCAAGAGCCCGTTCGAGAACCTCTCACGCGAGCAACTGAACCTGATTGCCTTCGACGACAGCGCAAGCTTCACGCTCAACGAGCGGCGCGCCGCCTGGCAGGGTGTGCAGAAGATGGACGAGAGCTGGCGCAAGGTTGCGATAAACGAGGGGGTGATCGAGCAAGCCCGGACGGGCAAGGCCTCCCACTTCTATAACGACGCCCTGAGCTACCTCAAGTCGCTGCCTGCGATTGAAAAGGCAGTGAGTTATCCCAAAGGAGCAGAAGCGATCGTGGAAGCGCGGATCAAGAGCGACCTCACGCTGCCCGGTTTACCGGGCACTTTCGGACGCCAGGCGCCAGACCGCAAGCTGACCCTCTACGACATCCTCGCCGGCATCGTTGACACCAGCAAAGACAAGAAAGCTGAACCAAACAACATCGCCTACACAAAGAAGTTCGCGCCTCGAACTTCACCTGAGCCAGCTACGGCGGCGCATGGGCTTGAAAAGCCAGCGGCTGCGAATGCCGGTACGCAAGTTTCTGCTTCACCGAAGCCTGCAGCTGAAGCCTGATCACCGTGGGCGCCTGCCGCGCTCGCTCGATGCGCTCCAAAGTAGCTATCCGTTCGGGTAGTAGGAATCTAACGCGATGCCTGATTAGCTTTTTTTAGATCTAATAAAAAGGAGGATCTAAAAATGGAATCTAAAAATAAAGTTAATGCAGTGTTGCTGCTTTCTACTTTGGCCACGGTTGGGATGGTGAGTGCAGGACCTCAGGTGACCGTAAACTTTAAAAATGAAACCGATGAAAATGCAGTTTATGTGCGTGGAAGTAGCAGCAACGAATTGACCACTTACTCGAACGCATCACCCAAACCTGACGCCGTGGCTGCGGGGGCCTCCACCAGCTTTAACGTCCGTCCAAGCGGTGCGTCTCCAATAAGCTACGCCACCGTGCGATATCAAGCGGGATTCAAAACCTGCCAATTTACAACCAGCTATTTGATGAGCTCTACACCGGGAGGTGTTCGCACGCCTAAGTGGAACAAAAGTGCAGTGTCGGGCGGCGGTGCCAGATGCGACGTTACTGTCACCTCCGTCAATTACTCCAACCACAATTGGGTAGTGAACTTCACCATGCGCTGATGACGCAAACATTAACCGGAGCTGCCCATTAGTGGCAGCTTCGGCTGCGCGTGGTATCAGAAAAGGAATTTTCTATGCTTTCCACTATAAGTTCGGCCACACGAGGTCCTTTGAGTGCAGACGAAGTTGAAAAAACGCCGTCTGCCGCGTTGCCAGTCGTAGACACTGAGCGGGCGCCGACTGCCTCACTAATGTCTCAATCAGAGGTCGCGAGCGTGTCAGTTCTGGGGCGGCAGCTAAGCGACAGTGCGGAGCGGGCGAATCAGAGAGAACTGACGATGTGCCGCGATGAGCTGGCGGCCTATGCCGCCAGGCAAAAAAGCAGGTTTTTGTTCGATGGGTATCAAGCCGGAAAAGCCCGGCATGATCTGGAGACGCCTCAAACCGATGATCCCGAGCTTCTGAATCGCGCCCAGCAAGCTACCGAATACGTGAACCGTTCCAGAGCTGGCGACTTGAATGCGAAAAGTCCCTTCGCGGGCCTTTCACGGGATCAGTTGATCCTGATTGCCTATGACGACCAAGGCGGCTACACCATCAATGAGCGACAAGCCGCTTGGCGCGGCAGTGCGCAAATGGAATACAAGTGGACGCAAGGCGCCATTGCCCGTGCTCAACTCGAAAGCAGTATCACCGGCAGAGTGCCAGTCTTTCTGAGGGAGGTCCTGGAATATTACAAAGCCCTCCCGATGATCGAAAAAGTTCAGGATCGTTATCCCTGGAATTACGAGGCCGAAATGGAAGCGAAAATCGCAGAGGAGCTAGCGCTGCCGGCGGGAGGCGAGCGCGAACCCCAAATGCACATACTCAACCTTTACGACATCCTCGCTGCCATGACTGATCCGCATAAAAAGCGTTTAGAGCGCGAGAATCCGGCATTGCCCGAAACGGTGGAGGTTTCACCTGACCTCAGCTCACCCCCACTCACGATGAACAACTGATCTCCAGATGCTTGCCCCAATCCGGCGGACGCTGTGCATAACTCTCCATTCCGGGCTGTTCATCGTACGGCGTGCACAGCACCTGATGCAGGCGGCGGACTTCGCTGTCGTCGCCTTGTTCGGCCGCTTCGATGGCGCGCTGGGCCAGGTAGTTGCGCAGGATATACAGCGGATTGACGGCGTGCATGCGCGTGCGTCGGTCCTGCTGACTGGATTCAGGCTCGCGGGCGATGCGGGCTTTGTAGGCGTCGGCCCAGGCGTCGAAGCCAAGCATGTCGACGAAGTCGTCGCGCAGTTTTCCCACAGCAACGTCGGCTGACTCCTCGCCCAGATGGCGGAAAAACAGGGTGTAATCGACGCCGCTGTTCTGCATCAATTGCAGCAAGCGCGCGATCAGGTCAGCGTCATCTTCTTCCGCCGTTGTCAGGCCCAGACGTCGACGCATCAGGTCCAGGTAATGCGCCTGATACAGCGGCAGAAACAGGTCCAGCGCCTCACGCAATGCCTCGACACTGATGAAGGGTGTCAGCGCCTGAGCCAATGCGCTGAGGTTCCACTGGCCGATGGGCACCTGATTGCTGAAGGAGTAGCGGCCTTCGTGATCGGAATGGTTGCAGACGAAATGCTGGTCGAAGTCATCCAGAAACGCGAACGGGCCGAAGTCGAAAGTGATCCCGAGAATCGACATGTTGTCGGTGTTCATCACGCCATGACAGAAGCCATAAGCCTGCCATTTGGCGATCAGCTCGGCCTGCCGCTCGACGATCACGCGAAACATCGCCAGGTACGGCTCGGGCTGTTCCAGGCACTCGGGGTAATGCAGGGACAGCACGTGATCGGCCAGTTGCTTCAGCTGTTCCGGCTGTTTGGTGTAGAAGAAATACTCGAGGCTGCCGAAGCGCACGTGGCTTTGCGCAAGTCGCAGCACCATCGCCCCACGCTCCTGGGTTTCACGCCACACCGGTGTACTGGAGCCGATCACACAGGCCGCACGACTGGTCGGAATGCCCAAGGCATGCAGGGCCTCGGAGGCCAGAAACTCGCGGATTGACGAGCGCAATACAGCACGACCATCGCCCATGCGTGAATACGGTGTCTGCCCCGCGCCCTTCAGGTGCAGGTCCCAGTGTTCGCCAGCGTCGTTGTAGACCTCGCCGAGCAGCAAACCGCGGCCATCACCCAGGCGCGGGTTGTACGAACCGAATTGATGCCCCGAATAAACCATCGCCCGCGGGTCGGCCTCGGCCCACAGTTTGTGACCGCTGAAAATTTCAGCAAACAGAGGTTGTTCTGCCTGAGCGAGGTCCAGATCGAGTAACGCGAGGGCCGCTTCGCTGGCAACCACCAGCCGCGGGTCGGCGATGGGCTCGGGCAGCACGGTGGTGGAAAACGCATCGCCCAGACGGGCAAAACGATTATCGAAAGTCAGCTCGTCGAGGGCTTTCAAGGGATGCCTCCAGCAGAATGTCCGACCATTCTGCTGGGTTTTTTCGGGTCAGTCGAGCCTGACTTCCGGTGGCTCCGGTGCATCTTTTGGCGCCGGGGGCACAGCAGCGGGCGGCGTGATGGTTTTCTGCTCGGGTTCAACGGGCACCATCTTGTACTCCTGTCCCTGCATGTTTTTGAGGTAAACCTCCATCTGCCGGAACGAGATATTGATGTGCTGCTTCTTGAATTCCTTATTGATAAACCGGTTGATCTCGTCGAGCACCGGGTTGCGGTCGCCCAGGTCACGCACGTGCATGCGCAGCTCGTGGTCGAGGGTGCTTTCGCCAAAATTGAGGAAGTAAACGATCGGCTCGGGTTCTTTCAATACCCGCGGATTGTCACGGGCGGCCTTGAGCAGCAGGTTGCGCACCAGGTCCAGATCCGAGCCGTAATCCACGCCCAGCTTGAGCGTGACGCGGGTGATGGTGTCCGTCAGCGACCAGTTGATCAACTGCCCGGTGATGAACGTCTTGTTCGGGACAATGATGTCCTTGCGGTCGAAGTCGGTGATGGTAGTCGCGCGAATTCGGATCTTGCTGACCGTACCTGACAGGGCGCCGATGGTGATGGTGTCGCCGATCCGCACCGGGCGCTCGAACAGGATCATGATCCCGGAGATGAAGTTGGCGAAGATCTCCTGCATGCCGAAACCCAGGCCCACCGACAGCGCCGCTACCAGCCATTGCAGCTTGTCCCAGCTCACGCCGAGCGCCGAGAGTGTCGAGACAAAACCAACGCCGGCGATGGTGTACGACAGCAACGTGGTGGTCGCGTACGAACTGCCCTGCTTGAGGTTGAGCTTCGACAGCACCAGCACTTCCAGCAGGCCCGGCAAGTTGCCGGCCAAAACGAAGGTAATGCCGATGATCACCAGCGCGCCGATCAAGTCGCCCAGGCTGATCGGCACCATGCTGATGTTGGCGCCGGTACCGCTGGTGTATTCGTACAGCGTGATGTTATCGAGGTACGAGAACACCGAAATCAGGTCGGCCCAGACGAAGTAGAGCGCGCCGATGAAGCCTGCGATGAGCGCCAGGCGAATCAGTCGCAGCGACTGCTGGTTGACCTGTTCGATGTCCAGCGTCGGCTCCTCGATCAGGGTCTCGCCTTCACCGGCCTCTTTCGCGGCCTGACGTTTGCTCAGCGCACGCTGATACGCCAGACGCCGCGCGGCGACGCTCAGCCCGCGCACGAACGCGGCTTCGATGACCAGCCACAGCATCAGCAGATACAGCGTGTCGATCAGGCGATCACTGAGCTTCAGCGCCGTGTAGTAGTAGCCAAAGCAAACAGCGACAAACAGCGCGACGGGCAGGGCGGTGAAGGCCAGCCCCACGGCGCGGCGAAACAGCGATGCACTGTGGTGGGTCGGGCTGGTGAGCAGCAGGCGCGCGAGCAACCATGCCATCAGGGCGTAGCAAGTCAGCACTACGGCGATGCCGATAACGTCGTCGGCCAGCGCAGAAGGCTCGTGCTCGGCCACGGCGACCACTGTCACCAGTGCGAGCACGACAAGACCCAGACGACGGATCCAGCCGCGCAGGAATTCCACTTGTGGTTTTTCCCAGCGGAAGTGCAATTGCGCCACGCCGCCCGGCGCAAGAATCCGGTAGGCGGTGTAGAACACCAGCCAGGCCAGCGCCACTTGCAGCAACGCAGAACCCAGATTGACGTTCTGCCCGCGGGCGTCGATCTGCAGGGCGAACGCACACACCGCCAGGGTCAGCGACAACGGCATCGCCAGCAGCACGTTGATGAAAATCGCCAGCGGCGTCTGCCACTGCCGGTCCCGCTTGAAGTGGCCGATGTCGGCGTGCAGGCGGTTGAGCTTGTCGTACAGCGCCTTGCGTTTCCACATCAGCGCGCCGATCACCAGGAACAGCGGCAGGAAGATCAGCGGGCGCTGAGTCAGTCCGTCGTAGAGTTCGCTGACGCTGGACGTCCAAGGCAGGGTGGTCACCTGTTTGACGAGTCGCGGCCGGATGCGCTCGAACCATTCCAGGTCCAGCGGCTTGTTGCTCGGAATCCAGAACATCTGCTCATCGAGGGTGGCCCGCAGGCTGTTAGCCGTGCTGACCAGCTGTTTCTGATTGAGCTGCAGGGTGATGGATTCGTTGAGCAGCGAACTGAGCTCACGATTCAGCCGCTCCAGCAGGTCGCTGCGCGTGGTAGCCAGATCGAGCAACGTCTTGCGCAGCGCGGGCGTCACGTCTTCGGGTTTCTGCGTCGCCAGCAGCGTGTCGACGTAAGCGCTCGGACTGCTCATCTGTTCGCGCTGCTGATTGACTTCGAATTGGTACAGGCGAATGTCGGCGATTTCGTCGGCCAGACCGCTGTCTAGCTTGAGTTTGGGCAGCGACTGCTTCTGTTTGTAGAGGATTTTCGACAGCAGCAAACTGCCGCTCAACACGTTGATCTGCTCGTCGAGCGCTTGATCGGTTTGCGTGATGGCATCCAGCTGGGTTTTGGTCTTGAGGTTCTGCTGGGTCAGCTCGTTGAGGCGGTCGGTGCCGCGCAGCAGATAGTCGGAAAGCTTGAGGTTGGCGGCGCTTTCGGTCGCCAGCAGGCTGCTGCCGCCGGCTTTCTGCGCTTCAAGGGACAACTGCGTCACGGTTTCCTGGGACTGGGCGCGACGCTTCTCGTTGATCAGCGTTTGCAGGTCCTGGATTTCCTGATCCTGACGATTGACCTTTTCCGTCAGCAGGTCGCGCTGGCTGCCGCCCAGGTCCTGCAACTGGCTGTTGCCGGCGAGCTCCTGGCGACGCAGCGCAATCAATGCGTTCAATGAGGCCTGTTCAGCGTTCAACGCGTTGCGCTGGTCGGCGTTGATGGTTTTGCCGCCGTCCTTGCCAGACTTGAGGATGCCGTTGATGGCCTGAATGCGCGTCTGGCTGTTGCTGATCTCGGCCTGGGCACGCTCTGGCCGGGTCTGCGCGGTGATGGTCAGGCTGTTGGCGTCATTGAGGGCTTTTTGCAGATCAGCCTGCTGGGCGCTGCGCTGACTCAGGATTTGCTCAAGCTGCGGCACCTCAAGATTGGCGTAACGCTGCGCGACCGGAATGACTTTGCTGGCCTTGAGCTTGGTCAGCTCGCGCTGGTTCTCGGTGGTCTGACGGGGTGCGTCGGCGAGCTGCTTTTTCAGGTCTTCCAGCTTCTGCTGGTTGTCCTTCTGGCTGGACAGGAACGTCAGCGTCTGTTCAAGCACCTGTTGCAGCGCTTTCTGGTCGTCAGCGCTCAGTTTGCGGTCGGCGATCTTGTCCAGACTGTGCTGGACGGCCTCGCTGGACAGAGGGGGCGTATCGGCGGCGTGGGCCGGTACGGACGACAGGCAAAGCCCAAGCAGGGCCGAGGTGAAAAGGTTACGCAGCGTGGACATAGACACCGGGTCGAGCGAGCAGAAATGGGGGGCAGTTTAAAGGAACAGCCCGGGCCCCGGGCGGCTTCCTTCGGGGAATCTGACGCCCACTTTGAGGATCTTGTTCCCGTCCATAACCGCAACCGTCCAAATAGTTCCATTCCATTCGATCTGGTCGCCCACGATCGGCGCACCTCGATTCTTCTGAATGATGAACTGACTCAGCGGCATACCCGGATCCAGCCCGTCCAGTTTCAGACCATAGAGTGCCGCGACAGCCCCCAACTCAGCGTCTCCCTCGAGTACGAAGTCACCGAAGAAACGCAGATCCAGACCACGTTGCGGCGCCTGACTGAACAGCTTGCCGAGGGCAGGAAGGTCGTGTTCATGGCCGATGACGCACAGCAAATCACCGACTTCCAGCACCGTACTACCCGACGGGTGGAGCAACTGCTGGCCACGGAAAAGGGCAGCGATCCGCGTGCCTTCGGGCATTTTCAGCTCGCGCAGTGCGGCGCCGATGCACCACTTTTCGGCGCCCAGGCGATACACGAACAGCTCCCACTCGCTGGTGACATGCACTTCCAGCGCCGCGCGGGAGATCGGCGCCGGATCAGGCGGCACCGTCACTTTCAGCCATTTCGCGACCCACGGCAGGCTCGTGCCCTGAACCAAGAGCGACACCAGCACGATGAAGAACGCGAGATTGAAATACAGCTGCGCATGGGGCAGGCCAGCCATCAGCGGGAACACCGCCAGAATGATCGGTACCGCACCGCGCAAACCCACCCAGGCGATAAAGGCTTTTTCGCGACCGTGGAACACCCGGAAAGGCAGCAGGCCCGCCAGCACCGAGAGCGGCCGCGCCACCAGAATCATCCACAGCGCCAGGCCCAGGGCCGGAAGCGCGATCGGCAGCAAATCATGGGGCGTGACCAGCAGGCCCAGCACCAGGAACATGCCGATCTGCGCCAGCCAGGCCATGCCGTCGAGCATGTGCAGAATGCCGTGACGGCTGCGAATCGGCTTGTTGCCCAATACCAGACCGCACAAATAAACAGCTAGGAAGCCGCTGCCGTGAATGGCGTTGGTCAATGCGAAGACGACGAGACCGCCGGCCACCACCAGAATCGGGTACAGGCCGTTGGCCAGATTAATCCGGTTGACCAGTTGCAGCATGATCCAGCCGCCGCCCAGCCCGACGATGCCGCCGATGCCGAATTCCTGAACCAGATGGCCCAACAGGCTCCAGTGCAGGCCGGTCTGGCCGCTGGACAGCATGTCGATCAACGTGACCGTGAGAAACACCGCCATCGGGTCGTTGCTGCCGGATTCGATTTCAAGGCTGGCGGTCACCCGTTCGTTCAGGCCTTTGCCGCCCAGCAGCGAGAACACTGCGGCGGCGTCGGTGGAGCCAACGATTGCGCCGATCAACAGACCTTGAATGATGTTCAGGTCAAATAGCCATGCGGCGACCATGCCGGTCAGCCCCGTGGTGATCAGCACCCCGACCGTCGCCAGCGACAGGGCGGGCCAGAGAGCAACCCGGAAACTTGCCACCCGCGTGCGCAGGCCGCCGTCGAGCAGAATGACCGCCAGCGCGAGGTTGCCGACCAGATAGGCCGTTGGGTAATTATCGAAGATGATGCCGCCGCCATCGACGCCGGCCACCATGCCGACCGCCAGGATGATCACCAGAATGGGAATGCCGAGGCGGGAGGACAGCGAGCTGACCAGAATACTTGCACCCACCAGCAACGCGCCGATCAGGAACAGGCTGTTGATGGTCGTGGCATCCAAGGGCGGTACTCCAGAAACGAATTCGAACAAACGAGGGCGCGAACTGACCATGCAGTCCGCGTGCCAAGGGATTTAACCTGTTGAATTGGTTAGCTGTCAAAGCGTAATTCTTGACGGC
Organism: Pseudomonas sp. HP_01; assembly: GCF_055284355.1. Lineage (NCBI taxonomy): Bacteria > Pseudomonadati > Pseudomonadota > Gammaproteobacteria > Pseudomonadales > Pseudomonadaceae > Pseudomonas > Pseudomonas sp. HP_01. The sequence continues at coordinate 92,126 of NZ_JBTOPV010000056.1, forward strand.
CGGGCACTGGGGACTGCGCGGTCGACGTATATCAAGAGGCCGCTGGGCCACCGCTGGTCGACGGTTCAGTGCCGGCTTGCGGGGGTGAAGTCGCCTTGGCAACGATAAATATGTATGGCAGATGGCGCCGCGAAATCTGATCACGTCTGGCGTTCATTTCAGCAAGAAGCGATTCGCGCCATGCAGATTTCAAACACAGCAGTAGCCGCCTTATCAGACGAGCGCCAACTCAAGCAGATAGCCAAGCGCTACGCTGCCGACTATCCCGATCTCCATGACCTCGCCAAGTCTGCCGCGCAGAGCATCCTCTTTCGGCACACGGGTAAGCACCTCGATCCCGACCATGTGTATTGGCATCGTTTTACGACGGCCAGTAGCAGCGAGTTATCCTTCACTGGGTGGAAACACGCCGGCACACCGGTGCAGTCGATGACCATGATCGAGCTGTTGATCCATCGGTTCGAGGTAAGCGACCAATCATCTGCAGACGAGCTGGCTCTCTACGGCGGCTTTTACACGGACGGCCCCAGTCACGAGTTTTACGACGAGCGCAATGAAGTTCGCCTGTTGCCCGAGGAGGTCCTTCGGGATTTCTGGGCGCTGGATTTCAGCGCGGGCTATCGCCGCAAAATGGACCGGTTCTGGACGCGACACAGTGATAACTTTTGCTTGCTCGCCAAGGCCAGCTACCTGGCGCGTGCCGGGGAAAGCGTTGCCAGGCGCCATCTTTCTCTTGCGGATTTCCAGACGGTGCGAAGCGTCATCAGCCAAGACCCGATGCCCCGATTGGAACAGCTGCGTACCGCAGCGCCAGCGTCGCCGGGTGTCTTGGTGTTTCCTTTAGAGCTCGGTGCATTCAAAGCTCGGGACATATTGCGCATTGTCGGGCCCGGGGAAAGGCAGATTCTGTACCTCGGCGGTGAGGCGAGGCCCTTTCGCAGCTTCGATACCCATCAGCACCTTTACCAATGGCTCAAGGGGCAGTTTCTTTCCTTGAGAACCCGAGCGTCCATCTGCGCCCGCTTTTTGCGTTCGTCGAACGACTGGCAAACACATCGCGATGCGTTTCAGCGCGATGTCGCGCAGCTTCTGAGCCGAGCTCAAGACCTTGAGGGCACGGATCGACTCGTCAATCGAACCGGCGAGCCGATTGCGGGTGATCCATTCGTTTATCTGCGCGAGGTCGCGCGCAGCGACATGACCAATGACGCAGACGCGTTGTTGACAAGCAACGCCGACCTGCGCAAACAGATCTGGCTGGGTTATCTGAACACTTTCCTTTCGGTGTTTGGCAACCTTGCGCCCCTGGGCTGGCCGATGGCGCTGGCGGTTGTGGGTGCCAGTGCCGCCAATGTCGGCCTGAGCATCGATCAGGCTGTGAACGCAAGAACCTCCGCGCAGCGTAGTCTCGGTGTTCAGAGCGCGATCAGCAGCGCGATCTACCTTTTTTTCAATTTACCTTTTCTGCTGCGCACGGGGGCGGGTGTCAACACGGCCTGGCCACGTGTGAGCCCGCGGCCGGGTGAGTTACCCGGCAACCCGCTGTCAGGCATGCCGGGCGACATCGTTCTTGAGTCTCAACTGCCTGCGGCCCAGGACGGGCGCTTTCAAGGCACCTATCAATTAGGGGATGGCGAGACGTGGGTGACGGTCGGACGCGAGGCCCATCGCGTAAGTTTCGATGAGCACCTCGGAAGCTGGGTGATTGTCGATGCAGACAATCCTTTCGCTTTCAACGGTCGCTGTCCGGTGGTGCTCAGCGCTGATGGCTACTGGCAACGCCTGCCTGCGCCGGGATTGGCGGGCGGCATGCCGATGGACAGCGTCGCAGCCGGCGCTTCAGATCAGCCACGGTTTACTCCCGTTCAGTCTACGTTCTGGGATCGTTTCATGCAGTTGAATCTGTTCGACGGAAAGCTCTATTCCGAAGCCGCGGTTGCACGGCAGGAATCGGTAGTCGAGGTTTACCGAATGGAACCGCAGGAGGTCGTTACTTCCGACTCGGACGGTGAGGACGTCCACTTCGATGAGTGGGGGGCCAGGCATCGGGTATATCGCACTGCGGAGGGAGAGTATTTCGCGTCGAACATTACGGCCTACACCCACGATGATGAGGCGTACAACCAGTTTTTACGCACCGGTGTGCCGAAATATCCTGATCAGGTCGCAATGCTCAGTCGGTTTGTGGAGGACGTCATTACCGTGGGCAGCAACAACGATGTGGCGCTTTATCGAGGGGGCAGCGGCGCGAGAGGTACGTCGGGGGCTTTTTTTCGTACCGGCGACGTTCAGGCGGGGGATGTACTCGTGAACACCGATATCACCTCCTTCAGCGAGAACCCTTACATGGCGCGGACGTTCGCCAGTAGCCAGGGAGGGATGCACGCCAGCGCGACGGAGGAGCCGATTCGTTTCGATGACACCAGCGTAGTCTTCGTATTGCCCGAAAAAAGCTACCTGGGTGCCGCACCCATTGCTCCTTTTTCCGCCAGCCCGGAAGAGGCTGAAGCTGTTTTCCTGCCAGGCCATTACTTTCAGATCGACAGTATCGAGCACGTTCTCGGTACGTTTTATCAGTTCATGAAAGTGCAGTTGCGCGAGATCGGAGGACCTCTGGAGGGGCGCAAACTGCTTGACCTGCGTACCGGGGAGGCTTTCAGTCGCGAACAGTATGCCGCCCGACTGGGCAGTGACGCGAAGGCCTTGACGGACTTCTTCTTTCCCCTCTCAACCTCGTAATAACCCAAGGGGTCAGTCGCTTAAAACCACCCCTCCTGCATCGACAGACACGCATCATCCCGCCTTTCGAGAATCGCCAGTTCGTGATGGCAGCCCGGCACTTCCCAAGTAAGGAAGAACCGGGCGGCCTGCAGTTTGCCTTGGTAAAAATCGTGATCAGCGGCGGTGCCGCGATTTAAACCTTCCTGCGCCCGAATCGCCTGTTCCAGCCAGCGCCAGCCAATCACCGCGTGTCCGAACGCCTTCATGTACAGCGCGGAGTTGGCCAGTGCCGCGTTGACCTTGCCCTGGCTCAGGTCGGTCAGCAGGCCGAGGGTCACCGCTTGCAGCCGGGCGACCAGTTGCTCCAGGGGTTGCCGCAATCCCGCCAGCGATTCGTGGGCCTGCGCCCGCTCACAGGTATCAGCGATAAGCCGAATCAGCTGTTTGAGCCCGGCACCCCCGTTCTGTGCCAGTTTCCGGCCCAGCAGGTCCAGCGACTGAATGCCGTGGGTGCCTTCATGAATCGGGTTCAGGCGGTTGTCGCGGTAGTACTGCTCCACCGGGTACTCCCGGGTATAGCCGTGGCCGCCGAGAATCTGGATCGCCAGTTCGTTGGCCTTCAGGCAGAACTCCGAAGGCCAGGACTTGACGATGGGCGTCAACAGATCGAGCAGCTCGTGAGCGTGTTTTCGCGCCTCCTCGCTCTCGCCCGTTTGTGTGTCGTCGAACAGGCGAGCGGCGTACAGGCCCAGGTCAAACGAGCCCTCGACGTAGGCTTTTTGCGTCAAGAGCATGCGTTTGACGTCAGCATGCTGAATGATGGACACCGGCGAGCCGTCCGGCGACTTGCTGTCAGGCAGTCGGCCTTGTGGGCGTTCGCGGGCGTATTCCAGTGAGTACAAGTAACCGGCGTAGCCCAGCATGACCGCCCCCATGCCGACGCCGATGCGTGCCTCGTTCATCATCTGGAACATGCAGCTCAGGCCCTGATGCGGCTTGCCAACCAAATAGCCGACGCAGTTGCCGTTGTCGCCGAAGTTCAGCGCCGTGGACGTGGTGCCGCGCCAGCCCATCTTGTGAAACAGGCCGGCCAGAATGACGTCGTTGCGCTCACCGAGGCTGCCGTCGTCGTTAACCAGAAACTTCGGAACGATGAACAGTGAAATACCTTTCACCCCCGCGGGTGCGTCGGGCAGTTTAGCGAGGACCAGATGGACGATGTTTTCGGAGAGTGGGTGATCGCCGCCCGAGATAAAAATCTTGTTGCCGCGCAGGCGATAGCTGCCGTCTTCGGCGGGCTCGGCGCGTGTGCGAATGTCTGACAGCGACGAGCCTGCGTGGGGCTCGGTCAAGGCCATGGTGCCGGAGAAACGGCCCTCGATCATCGGTTGCAGGAAGCGCCGCTTTTGCTCGTCGGTGCCAAAGTTCTCAATGAGATTCGCCGCGCCCATTGTAAGGAAGGGGTAGGACGCCGTCGCGGCATTGGCGGACTGAAAATGGGCAAAACAGGCCTGGGACAGCAATGTCGGCAGTTGCATGCCGCCGACTTCGAAGTCCCGGGCGGCGTTGAGAAAACCTGCCTCCAGGAAAGCGTCTACGGCAGGTTTCACTTCCGGGATCAGCACCGCTGCGCCGTTCTCGTAGCGCGGCTCGTTCTCGTCGTTTTTGCGGTTGTGGGGTGCGAAGTATTTTTCCGCGATGTTGCGCGCCGTGCTGATCGCTGCGTCAAAGGTTTCCCGGCTGTGCTCGGCGAAACGTTCGCGTTGGGTAAGCGCCTCTGCGTCCAGCACTTCATACAGCTCGAAAGCCAGATTGCGGGAGCTGAGCAACGTCTCGGACATGGCGGCGTACCTTTCTTGGGAATGCCGTCGAGTCTAGGTGGGCGGGGAAGGGGTGAACAGGATGATTGATGCGGGTGATGGAGGTATCAAACGATCAAGGCAGGCTCGCCGAATTCGGTGTAGGAGCGCGCTTGCCCGCGAACGCGTCAGGTCAAACACTGCTGTGGTGTCTGACCGAATGCATTCGCGGGCAAGCGCGCTCCTACAACGGGGCTGGGTTATCCGATCGTCATGAGGCTCGCGTTACCGCCTGCTGCTGCGGTGTTGACGCTCAGCGCACGCTCGATCACCAGGCGCTCCAACGGAATGTTGGTTTCGCCTTTGGACAAACCGTGTACGCCGACAATGGCACCGCTGCGTTGAGCGACCTGTTCGCAGATGGCGCGCAGCTGATCGGAATCACCGTGGTGCAATACCGCGTCAATGGCGACCTCGTCCTTCTGCCAGTCGGCAACCAGCTTGATGCGCGACTGAACGTCCTTGGGCAGACGGTTACGCAGCGACTTGCCCGGTTCCCCGTCCAGCATGATCGCCGTGCTGCCCACCGCCATCACGGCGGCCAGTTGCGCCAACAGATCCGTCTCGTCTTCGGCCAGGCACAACACGTGTTCACGGGGCAGGATGCTGTAGCTGTTGCGCTCGCCGGTCGGGCCCATGAGCGTGCGGGTCACGCCGCTCTGGGATTCTTCGGCGAACTGGCTGCACAGAGCTTCAAGGTCGCTGAGTTGCTGGCTGCTTGCCCAGGCCTTGAGCGCATTCAGCGGCTTGAGCACGGCCTCTTGCATGCGGGTGTCCGGTGCCTGTAGCGCATCGCGGGCGGCAAAGGATTTCTGCACGGCGTCGGCGGGGCGGGTCGACAGCAAACGGTACAGGTACAGCGGGCCACCGGCTTTCGGACCGGTGCCCGACAAGCCTTCGCCACCGAACGGCTGCACACCCACCACGGCGCCAACGATGTTGCGGTTGACGTACATGTTGCCGGCGTTGACGTTGTCGATCACCTTGGCGATGGTCTCGTCGATGCGCGTATGTACACCTAATGTCAGGCCGTACCCGGATGCATTGATCTGGGTGATCAATTGATCCAGCTCACGGCGCTTGTAGCGCACGACATGCAGTACCGGGCCGAAGATTTCCCGTTGCAACTCGTCGAAGCTGTCCAGCTCGATCAGCGTCGGCATCACGTAGGTGCCGCGTTTGATTTCGTCGCTGTCGGCAATGGCGACCTGATACACATTACGGCCTTTGTCACGCATGGCCTGAATGTGTTTCTCGATGCCGGCTTTGGCTTCCTGATCGATTACCGGGCCGATGTCCACCGACAGGCGCTCCGGGTTGCCGAGGCGGCTCTCAGCCATCGCCCCTTTGAGCATCTCGATGACGCGGTCCGCAGAATCTTCCTGCAAGCACAGCACGCGCAGCGCGGAGCAGCGTTGGCCTGCGCTGTCGAACGCCGAGGACACCACGTCGATGACCACTTGTTCGGTCAGGGCCGAGGAGTCGACGATCATCGCGTTCTGGCCGCCGGTTTCAGCGATCAGCGGAATCGGCCGGCCCTGGGCATCGAGACGGCCGGCGACGTTGCGTTGCAGCAAACGGGCAACTTCGGTGGAGCCGGTGAACATGACGCCCTTGACGCGATCGTCGCCCACCAGCCGTGCGCCGACGGTTTCACCCCGGCCCGGCAGCAGTTGCACCACGCCTTCGGGAATACCGGCTTCGAGCAGAATGCGGACGGCCTGTGCGGCGATCAGCGGTGTCTGCTCCGCGGGTTTGGCGAGTACCGGGTTGCCGGCCGCCAGCGCTGCCGCGACCTGACCGCTGAAGATGGCCAGCGGGAAGTTCCACGGGCTGATGCACACCACGGGGCCCAGAGGGCGATGAGCGTCGTTGCTGAAATCGTTGCGCGCCTGCACCGCGTAGTAACGCAGGAAATCCACCGCCTCGCGCACTTCGGCAATGGCGTTGGCGAACGTCTTGCCGGCTTCGCGGGCCAGCAGGCCCATCAACGGTTGAATCTCGGCTTCCATCAGGTCGGCGGCACGCTCGAGGATCGCGGCACGTTCGGCGGGCGGTGTTGCTTGCCAGATCGGTCCGGCGCTGAGGGCGCTGAGCAGGGCATTATCGACGTCCTCCAGACTCGCTTCCTGCACGTGACCGACCACGTCACGCAGATCGGACGGGTTCAGGACAGGCACCTCAGTGCCGGCGCTGACCGGGCTGCCCAGCATCGGGCCGGCTTTCCAGTCGTTGTGCGCCGTGGCGAGCAAGGCGGAAGAGAGCGAGGCCAGACGATGTTCGTTGGCCATGTCGATGCCGGCGGAGTTTGCGCGCTCACTGCCGTACAGGTCGCGTGGCAACGGAATGCGCGGATGCGGCAGGCCGAAGCCACCTTCCTGGGTCGCCATGCGCTCGATGCTGGACACTGGATCGGCCACCAATTCCTGTATCGAAATCGACTGGTCGGCAATGCGGTTGACGAAGGAGGTGTTGGCGCCGTTTTCCAGCAGTCGGCGCACCAGATATGCCAGCAGCGTTTCGTGGGTACCGACCGGTGCGTACACGCGGCACGGCCGGTTAAGCTTGCCGTCGGCGACTTTGCCCACGACCTGCTCATACAAGGGCTCGCCCATGCCGTGCAGGCATTGGAATTCGTACTGACCGGGGTAATAGTTCTGACCGGCGATGTGGTAAATGGCCGACAACGTGTGGGCGTTATGGGTCGCGAACTGCGGATAGATGACTTCCGGCACCGACAGCAGCTTGCGTGCGCACGCGATGTAGGAAACGTCGGTGTAAACCTTGCGGGTGTAGACCGGGTAGCCTTCCAGGCCTTCGACCTGAGCGCGCTTGATTTCACTGTCCCAGTACGCGCCTTTCACCAGACGGATCATCAGGCGATGGCGGCTGCGGCGTGCCAGGTCGATGACGTAATCGATCACATACGGGCAGCGCTTCTGATACGCCTGAATGACAAAACCGATACCGTTCCAGCCGGTCAGTTGCGGCTCGAAGCACAGTCGTTCAAGCAGATCCAGCGACAGCTCCAGGCGATCGGCCTCTTCGGCGTCGATGTTCAGGCCGATGTCGTATTGCTTGGCCAGCAAGGTCAGCGACAGCAGGCGCGGGTACAACTCGTCCATCACGCGCTCGTATTGCGCCCGGCTGTAACGCGGGTGCAGGGCGGACAACTTGATGGAGATGCCCGGACCTTCATAGATGCCACGGCCGTGGGACGCTTTGCCGATGGAGTGGATGGCTTGCTCGTAGGAGGCCAGGTATTTCTGCGCGTCGTGCTCGGTCAGCGCTGCTTCGCCGAGCATGTCGTAGGAATAACGGAAGCCTTTCGCCTCGAACTTGCTGGCGTTGGCCAGGGCTTCGGCGATGGTTTCGCCGGTGACGAACTGCTCGCCCATCAGGCGCATGGCCATGTCCACGCCCTTGCGGATCATCGGCTCGCCGGACTTGCCGATGATGCGACTGAGCGAAGAGGTCAGGCCGGCCTCATTGTGGGTGCTGACCAGTTTGCCGGTCAGCAGCAGGCCCCACGTGGCGGCGTTGACGAACAGCGACGGGCTGTTGCCCAGATGCGGGTGCCAGTTGCCGGTGCTGATCTTGTCGCGGATCAATGCGTCGCGTGTGCCTTTGTCGGGGATACGCAACAGGGCTTCGGCCAGGCACATCAACGCCACGCCTTCCTGGGATGACAGCGAGAATTCCTGCAGCAGGCCCTGGACGATGCCGGCGCGGCCACCCGCGCTCTTCTGGTTGCGCAGCTTTTCAGCGATCGACGCCGCAAGCTTGTGGGTGGCATCGGCCATCGGCGCAGGGAGGCGCGCCTGCTCGATGAGCATGGGCACCACTTCAGGCTCGGGGCGGCGGTAGGCGGAGGTGATCGCAGCGCGCAGGACTGACTGGGGAAGGATGCTTTCGGCGAATTCAAGAAATGCCTGATGGACGTTGTCGGCGAGCAAGTCACCCTGATCGTCGGCGTCTTTGCCACCCTGACCACTGAGTTCATTCAGGGTCGCACCGCCCTCGAGCTTCTCGAGATAATTAAAGATCGCCTGCTTGATCAGCCAGTGGGGCGTCCGGTCGATGGAGTGCGCCGCCGCTTTCAAGCGCTCGCGGGTGGGGTCGTCGAGTTTGACACCGAGGGTGGTGGTGGCCATTTCTTATCCTCATGACAGCCACGATCATGTGGCTTAGCTGCGGCAAGATTAGCTGTCGGGCTGTAAGGGTGCAACCGGGTGCAACCGCTTTTTTCAAAGTGTTTCAGGCGTGCCCTGTGATGAGTCGATTCAGCGGTAGCCCGCCAGTTTCGGGTGCCGCGCACGGCAGGGCTCTATATGGCAGCTCCCCCGCAAACAGGGTCTGTAGTGGCCAGTCAGCTAAATTGTAAAAAAGGAGGGGAATGGCGGTTTTCGGGTTGCACCTGCTCCGGGATGTCCTCTAGGATGCGCCGCTTTGGTGCATTCAAGCGGTGTGCAGCGGCGAACTTTTTGCCAGCCCGCGACATACGCGAGCGGCCGTGCGCGAACCTGATGCCTCAGGGAAATTCGCTCTGCTCGCGCCTATAAAAACAACGCCGGAATCTAACCGATGAGTGTCAGCAATCCTACCTTGATCACCTTCGTGATCTACATCGCTGCAATGGTCCTCATAGGACTCATGGCCTACCGCTCCACCAATAATCTCTCGGACTACATTCTCGGCGGGCGCAGCCTCGGCAGTGTGGTCACGGCGCTTTCAGCAGGCGCATCGGACATGAGCGGCTGGCTGCTCATGGGCCTGCCGGGGGCAATCTACATGTCCGGCCTGTCGGAAAGCTGGATTGCCATCGGGCTCATCATCGGCGCCTACCTGAACTGGCTGTTCGTTGCCGGTCGCCTGCGGGTACAGACCGAACACAACGGCGATGCGCTCACCTTGCCGGATTACTTTTCCAGCCGTTTCGAAGACAACAGCGGTTTGCTGCGGGTGATTTCGGCCATCGTGATTCTGGTGTTCTTCACGATCTACTGCGCTTCCGGCATCGTCGCCGGCGCGCGGCTGTTCGAGAGCACCTTCGGCATGTCCTACGAAACTGCCTTGTGGGCCGGCGCTGCGGCGACGATTGCCTACACCTTCATCGGCGGCTTCCTGGCGGTCAGTTGGACGGACACCGTGCAAGCGACCCTGATGATCTTTGCGCTGATCCTCACGCCAATCATCGTGCTTCTGGCGACCGGAGGTATCGACACCACGTTCATGGCGATCGAAGCGCAGGACCCGAGCAACTTCGACATGCTCAAGAACACCACTTTCATCGGCATCATTTCGCTGATGGGCTGGGGTCTGGGCTACTTCGGTCAGCCGCACATCCTGGCGCGCTTCATGGCCGCTGACTCGGTCGGCTCGATCGCCAAGGCGCGTCGCATTTCCATGACCTGGATGATCCTCTGTCTGGGCGGCACCGTTGCCGTGGGCTTCTTCGGCATCGCGTACTTTTCGGCACATCCTGAGCTGGCGGGTCCGGTGACCGAAAACCACGAGCGCGTCTTCATCGAGCTGGCCAAGATCCTGTTCAATCCGTGGATTGCCGGCGTTCTGCTGTCGGCCATCCTTGCGGCGGTCATGAGCACGCTGAGCTGTCAGTTGCTGGTGTGTTCGAGTGCGCTGACCGAAGACTTCTACAAAGCCTTTCTACGCAAAAGCGCGTCCCAGACAGAGCTGGTGTGGGTCGGCCGAGCCATGGTTCTGCTGGTGGCGCTGATCGCCATCGCCTTGGCGGCGAATCCGGAAAACCGCGTGTTGGGTCTCGTCAGCTACGCGTGGGCCGGGTTCGGCGCGGCATTCGGGCCGGTGGTGCTGATCTCGGTGATCTGGAAAGGCATGACCCGCAACGGCGCGCTGGCGGGGATTCTGGTCGGCGCGATCACGGTCGTGGTGTGGAAGCATTTCGAACTGCTGGGTCTGTACGAAATCATCCCCGGCTTCATCTTCGCCAGTATCGCCATCGTGGTCTTCAGCGCGATCGGCAAAGGCCCGACGCCGGGCATGTTGACGCGCTTTGAAGCAGCAGAAAAAGAGTACCAGGCGGCGTAAGGGCTGCCTGCTCAAGAGCCCGGGCGACACTAACGCTCGGGCTCCCTCGCGAGCGCATCAGCTCTTGTTGTGGTCGGCGTCCAGGTTGAAGAACATGGTCTTGCCGCCTTCGCTGGTATAGCCCGTGTGGTCTTGGGTGTAGACCCCGGCCTTGAAGTAAAGCTGCTGTTTGCTCCAGGTGGCGCTGATCCGGTCGTTCCAGCCCATGCCGTGGGCGGTCACGCTGAGTAACCCGGCTTTATTGAGGTGGATGACGTAGTTGAACGTCTCGTTCAGGCTCACGTTTTCCGCAACCGTGATCACACGCGCCTTTTTGTCGTCGGGGTGATAGCGAACCTTGGCGACAATGTTGCCCATGTGCGTCGCTTCCAGGTACTGATATTCGAGCTTCAGCAGCGGCTGCGTGCTGTCGTAGACATGGATCTGACCGATGACGACCCTGCCGGAAGACGGCACCTGAAGGACCTTGAGCTTGGCATTCAGGTAATTGTCAGCGTCCTGGTAGTACCAGTTGTGCAGCGTGCCGTTGGACCAGGTCTCGCGCAATTCCGTACGTGGGTAGATCGCGTTGGCGGTCTTGCTTCCGGTGACCGGCGCCCAGAATGTGACGTTCGATGAGCCGGATTTGAAATACTTGTCGTCGTAACCTTGAAGCAGTTGTTGTGTCTCGATAGTGGCGGGGGGCGAGCCCACTGGAATGCTGAGATTCCACGTTCCCAAATCAATCATGTCTAGTCGTCCGATATGTCTCATTGCCAGCAAAGTTGCGGGCGAAAGGGGGTTGGGGGCGGCTTTTTATACGGTTACACGACGCGTTTGTTAACGTGAATCTGTCGGATGGTTGACGTCAAAGTGCCGCTATTTGACCCGCAGCGCAGAGTCCTCCTGACATTCAGCGCCGTTACCGTTAGTCGGTTGGATGGCACTTTTCGGATGGCACTACTATCGGCGCCTTCTTTTTTCTCCAATCGAAGCTAGAGTAATGGGCTATCAGACCCTCAGCGGGGGCGTTCCCCGGGCAGTAAAGTGAATGATGAGTAGCAGCATGGAATGCGTGCAGTCCCTGCCCTTAAGTGGCAAATCAGTATTGTTGGTTGTGGATGATTACCCTGAGAATCTGGTGACCATGTGCGCGGTGCTACAGCGCCAGGACCGGGAAATCATCACCGCCGCCTCAGGCATGGAAGCGTTGGGCATTTTGCTGGACAGAGATGTCGATCTGGTGCTTCTCGATGTGCAGATGCCGGACATGGATGGTTTCGAAGTTGCCCGCCTTATGCGTGGCAGTCTGCGAACGCGATTGACGCCGATCATTTTCCTCACCGCCAACGAACAATCCCGCGACTCGGTGCACAAGGGCTATGCCAGCGGCGCAGTCGATTACCTGTTCAAGCCGTTCGATCCCAATATTCTCAGGCCCAAGGTTCAGGCGCTTCTGGAGCAGCAGCACAATCGTCGTGCCCTGCAGAAGCTGAGCCGCGAGCTCGAGTCGGCGCGGGCATTCAACGCATCGGTGCTGGCGAATGTCGCCGAAGGCATTCTTGTGGTCTCCGAAGACGGCGTGATCAGTTTCGCCAATCCGGCGATCTGCCGCTTGCTGGGCATGACCGACGGCGAACTGCGCGGCACCGCGTTGTGCGCCTACCTGCACGAGCCCAGCGTCGGCGAATGGGCCGACTCCGGCTTTTATCACCACTATCGCCGTGCCGACACCTACCGCGTCCACGACGCCGTGCTGCGAACGCCCGAGGGGCGGCAGGTCCCGGTCGCCTTGTCGTGCGCGCCGCTGCCCGCCGAGCAACGCGCCATGGTGCTCAGCGTGCTCGACATGTCGGTGGTGCGTGACCTCTATAGTCAACTCGAACATCAGGCCGTGACGGATTCCCTCACCGGCCTGCTCAACCGCCGTGGTTTCTATCAGACGGTCGAAGGGATGCTGCTGCGCAATGAGCACGCGGGCAAATATCTGGTCGTGTTGTATCTGGATCTCGACGGCTTCAAGGATGTGAACGACTCCCTGGGTCACGACGCCGGCGATCAGGTATTGCAGTGGGTCGGCGCGCAATTGAAAGACTGCCTGCGTCCTTATGATGTGCTTGCGCGTATGGGTGGCGACGAGTTTGTCGTGGTTATCGACGGGCTGGACTTCCCCGAACATGCTGCCAAAGTCGCCGAAAAGCTGATCGAGCGTGTGTCCGCCCGGCGGCTGGTGGACGGGGTCGAAGCCACCCTGGGAGCCAGTATCGGCATCGCGGTGTACCCGGACTGCGGCACCAATCTGGATGGCCTGCTGCGTGCGGCGGACATTGCGATGTACGAAGCCAAGCGGGCAGGGCGTCAGCAATACCGCTTTTTCGATCAGTACATGAACGGCCGCGCGCGCTCGCGTCTGATGCTCGAAGAGAGCGTGCGCACGGCAATCGATGGCAAAGACTTTTCCATGGTCTACCAGCCGCAGGTCAACGTCGTCACCGGCAAGACGAGGGGCTTCGAGGCGCTGCTGCGCTGGCATCATCCGGACGCGGGCGACGTGCCCTCTGGCGTTTTCATTCCGCTGCTGGAAGAGACGCGGCTGATCAACAAGCTCGGCAGCTGGATTTTCGAACAGGGTGCGGCGCAACGCCAACGCTGGAGCGACGTGTTCCCGGATGATCTGGTCATGAGCGTCAGCGTGAGCCCGGCGCAATTCAGCCTGCCCAATCTGGCGGCCGAGCTGCAGCGCGCGATGCAGATACACGGCCTGAAACCCCGGCAGCTGGAAGTCGAGATCACCGAGCCATCGCTGGTCCACAATCTGGTGCACAGCCGCAAGCAGCTGCAGAGTCTGCATGACATCGGCGTGCGCGTGTCGCTGGATGATTTCGGTGCGGGGGACAGCTCCCTTGCCCACCTGCGTAACCTCGATCTGGACACCCTGAAGCTTGATCGACACTTCATTGGCGGCATGCTGGGATCGTCCCGGGATCTGGCCGTCGCGCGGAGCATCATTGACCTGTGTCGCATGCTCAATATCGAGGTGATTGCCGAGGGAGTCGAAACCTACGAGCAATATGAGTGGCTGGTCGACAACGGCTGCCAGATCATTCAGGGCTTTCTCATTGCTCATCCGATGCCGCCGCTGGAGGCAGAGCGTTTTGTCGAACCTGTTGAAATGCCGATAGCGTCACAGCTGCTCGGGCAGGACTGACGCGGTAGACTCGCGCTTTTCCCGCGACCTGGTTCGACCATGACTGTCCCCACGCCCATGCCGCTCAAGTACCTGCAAGCCTATCCCGAAGGTCTGCAGGATCAGGTTCGGCAATTGATCTCGCAGAATCGGCTGACGGAGTACCTGCAGCAGCGCTATCCCGATCGGCACGAAATCCAGAGCGACAAAGCGCTGTACGCCTACGCGCTGGCGCTCAAGCAGGAATACCTGCGCAACGCGCCGAACATCGACAAAGTGCTGTTCGACAACCGTCTGGACCTGACCCACCGCGCGCTGGGCCTGCACACCACGGTGTCGCGGGTGCAGGGCGGCAAACTCAAGTCCAAGAAGGAAATCCGCGTGGCGGCGTTGTTCAAGGAGGCGGCGCCGCAGTTTCTGAAGATGATCGTGGTCCACGAACTGGCGCATTTTAAAGAGTCGGACCACAACAAGGCGTTCTATCAGCTGTGCGAACACATGCAGCCGGGTTATCACCAGTTGGAATTCGACCTGCGCATCTACCTGACCTGGCGAGACATGCAGACGGCCGTGCGCTGATCAGCCGCTAACGCTTTTCAAGGAAGTTTTGATGGAAGTCAGCAAGACCAAGAGCAGTTTCTACCGCCGCCTGTATGTGGCGTATCTGATCGACAGCGGCATCGCCAGCAGCGTACCGGCCCTGACCGACGTCACCGGCATGCCCCGCCGCACAGCCCAGGACACCATCGCGGCGCTGGCTGATCTGGATATTGTCTGCGAGTTCGAACAACTCGATGGCGCCCGCAATCATGCCGGCGGTTACCGGATTCGTGACTGGGGCGCGATTGACCGCCGCTGGATCGAGGTCAATCTGCAGACCATCAAGACGGTGCTGGGGTACCCGTGACGTGGTGTCAGGGGCGTTGATACAAGAGCTTCCCGGCTGAAGCCGGTCCTACCAGGACCAATGAAGTTCCCAAGCAGGATCAGTCCAGATCGCGACGCATGCTGATGTGAGGAATGCCGTCCTCGACGTACACCTCGCCCACCGGGTTAAAACCGTAGCGACTGTAGTAACCCTGCAAATGCGCCTGGGCCGAGAGAAATATCGGCTGGTCCGGCCATCGGAGTTCCGCGTGTTTCAGCGCCTGAACCATTAATTCATGGCCCATTCCCTTGTTGCGCATTGACGGTGCAGTCACCACGCGGCCGATGGTCACGTCACCGTTCTGCTGAATCGGGTCCAGCAGGCGCAGGTAAGCGACCAACTCATCATCCTGCCAGGCCATCAGATGGCAGGTATCGCCCAGCAAATCCTGGCCATCGACGTCCAGATACCAGCATTTCTGCTCCACCACGAACACCTGCGCCCTGAGTTGCAGAATGGCGTACAGCTGCTCTTTTCCAAGGTCGGTATGGTGTTTGCAGATCCAGTTGATAGACATGACGCCGGCCTGCGAGAAGAAGTTGATGCCGGATACTAAACGCATATCGGCGCAAGCCCAAATTCGCGGCAAGCCGGGCGAGACGATGGTTCAGTGAACGGTGTTTCATTTTGTTGAACTGCGGCACAAACATCACAGTGTTACGAGTTGTGCAAAGCTCAAAATGAGTCTTCACTGAAGGCCAGTTGCCACAAGGAAGCTGAGCATGTCGCGTTTGCAGTGCGCCGCAGGGCTGTTGGGAATGATGCTGATAGCCCAAGGCGCGGTCGCGCAGACATTGCGTCTCGCCGGCGATGCATGGGCGCCTTATGCCGACGTGTCATTGCTGCACGACGGGCTTTCGACTGACCTGATTCGTACGGCGCTGGGTCGCGCCGGTTACGACACCGAATATGAACAAGTCCCGTGGGCGCGGGCGATTCACGGGCTGAGCGAAGGGCGGTATGACATCGTCATCAACGCCTGGTACAGCGAAGACCGCACGCGTATTGGCGTTTTCTCCGCACCCTACTTGATTAACCGCCTGCGCTTTCTGAAACGCAAAGACGCCTCCATCGAGTTTCAGAACCTGTCGCAGCTGCACGGCTATTCCATTGCCGTCGTGCGCGGTTACGCCTATTCGCCGGAATTCGACGCCGATGCCAACCTCGAAAAGGTGCCGGTGGCGAGTTTCTCGATCGCTGTCAGGATGCTCGCTGCGGGCAGAGTCGGCTTGACGGTGGAAGACGAGTACGCGGCACGGTTTGCCCTCAAGCGCGAGCCTGCAGACGTGCAGGCCGACGTCGAATTCCTGCCCAAATCACTCAGCGAAAACAGCCTGCATATGCTGGTGAGCCTCAAGCGGGCGGATCACCAGCAGATCGTTATGGATTTCGACAAGGCCATTGCTGACATGAAAGCCGACGGCACGTACGACAAGCTCATCAAGCTGCACGGTCTGTGATGTCGGCTTCTTTGACCGGTTCCTTGATCAGGTGCGCTGCCAGGGTGCGAAGTGGCCCTAATTGCCGGCAGATCAGCGCCAGTTGCGTCTGCACCAACCGCTGGCCTTCATCGATTTCTTCCGGCATCTGTTCCAGGCTCGTCGCCAGCGCTTCCTCGGTATCGCTTTGCACCGCCACCGGCTCACGCATCGCCAGGCTCTGGGCGATTTCATCAATGCTCGCGGCAAGGCTGGCTGCGGCGCCCTCGATCAGTTGCTCACGCACTTCGGGCGGCAGCGGTGCGTCCCGGTGCGCGCCCAGTCCCGACAGGTAACTGAGCAGGGTGTGTGACAGCACCAGGAAGCGGAAACCGACGTCGGCTTCTTTGCGGAAATGCCCCGGCTCCATCAGCATGTTGGCCAGTGTGGTGGACAGCGCCGCGTCAGCGTTATGGGCGTTGCGTCGGGCCAGTCGATAGGCCAGATCGTCGCTCTTGCCGTTCGCGTATTGCTGCATGATCTGGCGCATATAAATGCTGTTGCACGACAGCGTGTTGGCCAGCACCTTGTTCAGTCGACGACCTTGCCAGTCCGGCAGAAACAGGAACACCGCCAGGCCTGCGATCAGGCTGCCCAGCAGCGTGTCCAGCAGACGCGGCAGGAACACACCGTAGCCGTCGCCGACCTGATTGAAGCAGAACAGGATCATCACCGTGATCGCCGCCGTCGACAGCGTGTAGCGCGTGGTGCGGTTGACGAAGAACACTACGCCCGCCAGCACCGCGCACATCGATTGCAGGACCGGTGTGGTGATCAGGTCGAACAGAATCCAGCCCGCCGTCAGGCCAATGGCCGTACCGATGATGCGCTGCCCGAGTTTGCGCCGCGTCGCGCCGTAGCTTGGCTGGCAGACGAACACCGTGGTGAGGATGATCCAGTACCCCTGGGACGGGTGAATCAGGTGAACCATGATGTAGCCGATGACCAGCGCCAGCGGCAGGCGCAGGGCGTGACGGAACAGCAGCGAGGTCGGCGTCAGTTGCAGGCGCAGGCGCGTCCAGACGTCCTTGAGGTTGCGCGGCGAGCGGTCAAGCAGGCTGCTGTCGGTGGCGTCGGCCAATGCGTCAGGGTTGCTCGCGTCGCTGAGCAGCCGGTCGAGGGTGCCAAGGTTATTGGCCAGCGCTCGCAACGAACGCAGCAGCCCGCGCCAGGCCGGGTTGCTTTGAATGCGCAGGTGCTCGAGGGACGCGCGCAGATCATTCAGCGCGTGGGCGAAGCTGTCGTCATAGATAAACGGCTGGCGAAGCTGGATCGACGCCGACAGGTCACGGCAGGCGCGACCTTGCTGGCGCAACAGGCGCTGGCAGCGAAACAGCACGTCGCTGTGGAAGAACGCCTCGGCCAGGGAATTGTAGGGATAGTGCGACGAACTGGCGCGCTCGTGGATGTCCTGGGCCAGAAAGTACAGCTTCAGGTAGCGACTGACTTTCGAACCCGGGCGGCCACTGCCGACGCGGTTAAGGATGATTTCCTTGGTCACGTTGAGCGCGCCGACGACCTTGCCGTTCTGCTTGGCAAGCTCCAGGCGCTTGGCTTCGATGTCGAGGGTGCGGATCGGCTCGAACAGCTCGGATTTGAGCTTCAGGTACAGGCCCAGCTCGCGAAACAGTCGGGCGAGCGCCTGCTGCACCGGCTGATTGGAAAACAGCATCTGCCAGAGCACCGACAGCAGGCCATACCACGCCGCGCCCGCAACCAGCAGCATGGGTTCGTGCCAGAAATCGGTGACTTCGCCACCGCGCTGATCGACGCCGATCATCGTGTAGACCGACAGAATCAGCGTCGCGTAGGCGATGGCGCCATAGCGCTCACCCAGCGCGCCGAGCATCGTCAGGCAGAAGGCGGCGAAGGCAAACGCACAGATGAACACCACGGGGTAGGGGAACAGCAGCTCTACGGACAGCGCCGCGATGCTGAAACACACCAGCGTCACGGCCAGCGCATTGAGGCGGCCTTGCCAGCTGTCATCGGTTTCCGCCAAGGCGCTGGCGATAATCCCGAGGAACAGCGGGATCAGCTGGGACATCTCGTTCTGGTACCAGCACAGCGCCATGCTGCCGGTCAGCGCGATGAAAACCCGCACGCTGTAGGAAAACTTGTCCAGCGCCCAGAGACGGCGGAATGTATTGCGCAACGATGTCGATGCCATGAACGCTGACGGCCTTGTTCGCGATTGATTTTGCTGAGGGATATGTACAGCGCCGGATGCGCGCTGTACATCCGGTTAGCAAGATTTATTCCGGGGCGGATGCCAATACCTCAAGGCGCACCTTAACCCCAATGGTGCATCTCTCGTTTGCGACACGCACTTGTAGGAGCAATCGGAGGTCACGACGGTCGCGAAGGCGGAAGGTCAGGCACTGAATGAGTATTGCCTGGCCCGGCCTCTTCGCGACCGTCGTAAACTCCGATGGCTCCTACAGAGATCGCGTGCGTCCGTGCCGGTGTGAGCTTGCTCGCAATTAATTCCGGGGCGGATGCCAATACCTCAAGACGCACCTTAACCCCAATGGTGCATCTCTCGATTGCGCCACGCACTTGTAGGAGCAATCGGAGGTCACGACGGTCGCGAAGGCGGAAGGTCAGGCACTGAATGAGTATTGCCTGGCCCGGCCTCTTCGCGACCGTCGTAAACTCCGATTGCTCCTACAGAGATCGCGTGCGTCTGTGCCGTTTTGAGCGTGCTTGCAGCGACTGCTCAGACGAACTGCGCTGCCGCATAGGCCGAGGCCCAGGCCCACTGGAAGTTGAAGCCGCCCAGATGCCCGCTGACATCCAGTACCTCGCCGACGAAGTACAGGCTCGGCGATTTAAGTGATTCCATGGTCTTCGACGAGACTTCCCGGGTGTCGATGCCGCCCAGGGTCACTTCCGCCGTGCGATAGCCTTCGGTACCCGCCGGCACCACCTGCCAGCTCGCCAGTTTGGCGGCGACGTCGGCCAGTTCGGCGTGGGTGTACTGCTTCATCGGCTTGGACACAAACCATTGCTCGGCGATCAGGTTGGCCATTTTCTTGGTGAAAATCTCGCCAAGCAGCGTTTTCAGTTCGCTGTTCGGGCGTTCGGCCTGTTGCTCGGTCAGCCAGTTGTGGGCGTCATGGTCGGGCATCAGGTTGATTTCGACCGTATCGCCTGGCTGCCAGAAGGACGAAATCTGCAGGATCGCCGGCCCGCTCAAGCCACGGTGGGTGAACAGGATGTTTTCGCGGAAGCTGACGTCGTTGCAGCTCACCAGGCAATCGACCGACGTGCCGGTCAGCTCGGTGCACAGCTCTTTCAACTGATCGGTGATGGTGAACGGCACCAGGCCCGCCCGAGTGGGCAACAGCGTGTGGCCGAACTGCTTGCCGACCTGATAGCCGAAACCGGTCGCCCCCAGCGTCGGAATCGACAGGCCGCCCGTAGCAATCACCAGTGACTCGCAACGCAGTTCGCCCAGGGTGGTTTTCAGCAGGTAACCGTTTTCGGCTTTCTCGATGCTCTGCACCGAGGTGTCCATGTGCAGGCTCACGCCAGCGGTGTCGCATTCGGCGAGCAGCAGATTAAGGATGTCGATGGACTTGTTGTCGCAGAACAGCTGGCCGAGTTTCTTCTCGTGGTAAGGCACGCCGTGCTTGCCCACCAGTTCGATGAAGTCCCACTGGGTGTAGCGGGCCAGCGCCGATTTGCAGAAATGCGGGTTCTGCGAGAGGAAGTTGGCGGGCTCGGTATACATGTTGGTGAAGTTGCAGCGACCGCCGCCCGACATGAGGATTTTCTTGCCCGGCTTGTTGGCGTGATCGATCAACATGACCTTGCGCCCGCGCTGGGCCGCCGTGAATGCACACATCAAACCTGCGGCGCCGGCGCCGATGATCACAACGTCAGTAACGGGCAAAGCGGTGTCCTCGGAATATCGGGAAGAAGATCGTGCCAACGCTCCGCGTTGGTACGCATACCGTGACGCTCGGCGTCACCCTAGGGCGCAGAGCGCCCGGCCCGGCGTTACCACGCAGAGCGTGGGAACGATCAGCTCACTCCTACAGGGGTTGCGCGGCCTTGTAGGAGTGAGCTTGCTCGCGATCAGGGGGCGACTCGGTACTGGGCGGATTAAAGAATCCGCACGCGCAACGATTTGCCTTTGATCTTGCCGTTGTTCAAACGCTCCAGTGCCTGCTTGGCCATGCTGCGCTCCACGGCGACGTAGGCCTGGAAATCAAAGATCGCGATCTTGCCCACCTGAGTGCCGGGAATGCCTGCTTCGCCGGTCAGCGCGCCCAGAATGTCGCCAGGGCGCAGCTTGTCTTTGCGGCCGGAACCGATGCAAAGGGTGGTCATCGGCGGCAGCAGCTTGCCGCCTTCCTTGCGTTCCAGCTGGTCATACTGCTGCCAGTTGAGCGGCGCTTTCTGCAGTTCTTCAACGGCGCGGGCGCGCTGGCTTTCGCCGGGGGCAACTAGGCTGACGGCGATGCCGGTCTCACCCGCACGACCGGTACGGCCGACACGGTGGATGTGAATTTCCGAATCCCGCGCCAGCTCGACGTTGAGCACCATGTCCAGACCATCGATGTCCAGACCGCGCGCGGCGACGTCGGTGGCCACCAGCACCGAGGTGCTGCGGTTGGCGAACATCGCCAGCACCTGGTCACGGTCGCGCTGTTCCAGATCGCCATGCAGGCCGACGGCAGACATGCCCTTGGCGGTCAGGTGATCGACCACTTCCTGAACCTGCTGCTTGGTGAAACAGAACGCCACGCAGGACTGCGGACGGAAATGATCGAGCACGCGGACCACCGCTTCGAGGCGTTGCTCCGGGGCGATTTCGTAAAAGATTTGCTCGATCTGGCTGTCGGCGTGGAGCGCTTCGACCTTGACGGTCTGCGGATCGCGCATGAATTTCGAGGACAGCTGCTTGATGCCGACCGGGTAGGTGGCCGAGAACAGCAGGGTCTGGCGACGCTTTGGCGTCTGCTCGATGATGTCGGCGATGGCGTCGTAGAAACCCATGTCGAGCATGCGGTCGGCTTCGTCCAGCACCAGCGTGTTCAGGCCGTCCAGCACCAGCGAGCCTTTGCGCAGGTGCTGCTGGATGCGACCCGGCGTGCCGACAATGATGTGCGCGCCGTGCTCCAGAGAGCCGATTTGCGGGCCGAAAGACACGCCGCCGCAGAGGGTCAGGACTTTGATGTTGTCTTCGGAACGCGCCAGACGACGGATTTCCTTGGCCACTTGGTCGGCCAGCTCCCGGGTGGGGCAGAGCACCAACGCCTGGCAGCCGAAATAGCGCGGATTGATCGGATTGAGCAGGCCGATGCCGAATGCAGCAGTCTTGCCAGAGCCCGTCTTGGCCTGTGCGATCAGGTCCATCCCCTTGACGATCACCGGCAGGCTCTGCGCCTGAATCGGCGTCATCTCGGCATAACCAAGGGACTCCAGGTTAGCCAGCATGGCGGCGGAAAGGGGCAGTGAGTTAAAAGCGGTGTTAGTCACGGGACGGGCCTGCAAAACAAAATGTCGCGCAGTGTATCAGGTCGCGGCCCCTGCCTTGGGGCCGCGCGCGATAAATGGTGAATAGGTCACGCCTCGATCTCGGGCTCCGGTTGTGGTTTGCGCGCCGGTGCTTCGGGGGCCATGCGCGGCGATAGCTGCAGGAAGATCGACGCCGCCAGCATCGCCAGCACGCCGACGCACAGGAAGGTCAGCTGAAACGCGCCGAGGACATCGCTGACTTCGCCCGTCGCCACGTCGTCGCTGAATCCGCCCAGCAGCGCGGCCGCGCAGGCGACGCCGAGGCTCAGGGACAACTGCGCGACCACCGACAGCAGGCTGTTGCCGCTGGCGGCACTGGCATCGTCGAGGTCAATCAGGGTCACCGCGTTCATTGCCGAGAACTGCAGCGAGTTGACCCCGCCCAGAAACGCCAGATGAATCAGCAGCAGCCAGTACGGCGTGTCGGCAGTGACCAACGCCATGCTCGCCAGCAAGATACCCAGCAGCAGCGTGTTACCGGTCAGCACGATGCGATAACCCAGTCGCTCGATAGCTTTGGTCGCCAGCGGTTTGGCGAACATCGCAGCGAGGGCCAGGGGAATCATGCTCATGCCGGCGTGTGACGGCGAATACCCCAGAGCGACTTGCAGCATCAGCGGCAGGAGGAAGGGCAGGGCGCCGCTGCCCAGTCGGGCAAACAGATTGCCCATAATGCCCACCGCGAAACTGCGGGTCTTGAACAGCTGAGCGGAGAACAGCGGCGCTTCCACATGACTGGCGCGCAACCAGTACGCGGCGAGACACGCCATGCCGCCGAACAGCAACATCACCACCCGCAAGTGCGGCAGGTTCAGTTCGCCAAGGCCTTCCATTGCAATCGTGATCAGCACCATCGACGCGCCGAACAATCCGAACCCCACCAGATCAAACCGGGTGCGCCCGCCGCCCTGAAGATCGGGGATGAATTTGCGTACGGCGAAACACCCAAGAATCCCCACCGGGAGGTTGATCAGGAAGATCCAGTGCCAGCTCAGGTATTCCACCAGCCAGCCGCCGACCGTCGGGCCCATCAGCGGGCCGAGCAGGGCGGGCATGGTGATGAAGCTCAAGGTGCGCACCAGTTCGGTTCGGGGGTAGGCGCGCAGCACGATGAGCCGGCCGACCGGCATCATCAACGCACCGCCGAGGCCCTGAATCACCCTCGCCCCGACCAGCATGCCGAGGGAGTTGGACACTGCACACAGCAACGAGCCAAAGCTGAACAAGAGGATGGCGCTGAAGAAGATGCGCTTGATGCCGAAACGGTCGGAAATCCAGCCCGACGCCGGAATCAGCAGGGCGATGGTCAACATGTAGGCGATGATCACCGACTGCATGCGCAGCGGGTTTTCCGCCAGCGAGCCGGCCATGGACGGCAGCGCGGTGTTGAGGATTGTGCCGTCCAGGCTTTGCATGAAAAAAGCGATGGCGATGACCCATGGCATCCAGCGCAGGGTGCGGGCGTCCAACTGCGGTGTTGAGGTCGGCATGTGGATCGAGGGTCCTTGTGGTTGCTCGTGCTTGATCGATTGTTGCTATCGCGGGCTGCCTGTCGCGCGGCAGGTCCCGCTTGTGGTCGCATTCCGTAGGAGACGGCTTGCTGGCGAACGCATCACATCAGACACCCTTGAGGTGACTGACCCACCGCTTTCGCCAGCAAGCCGGCTCCCACAGGTAGACGTCGGCGTTACAGCGTCAGCGTCAACCCACTCAGCAATGCGCCGGGCAGCAGATTCGAGGCGGTCTGGCGCTGACTGTAGGTGCTCGTCGACAGCAGGAGTTCCCTTTCTGTGGTCAGTTGTTCCAGTGCCGTGCCCAGCAGCGCGAAGATACTGTCGTCGAAGCGCATGGTGTTGACCGGTGCCTTGATTTGCCCGTCTTCGACCCAGAACGTGGCGAAGCGGGTCATCCCGGTGATGCGCCCGGCGGTGCGGTCCGAGAAATTCAGGTACCACAGGTTGCTGATGTACAGGCCCGTGCCCAGTGCTTTCAACACCTCATCCAGCGCTAGCGAACCACCCGCCATGCTCAGCGCGCTCGGCGACTCGCCCCAGCCCGCGCCGTTGGCGACAAGGCCATACTCGGCCGCACTGCGCGAGTCGATCATGCGATCCCGGGCCACGCCTTCGGCCACCAGCGACAGGTCCATGCGCGGATAGCCCTCGCCGGAGAACGCAGGCGACAGCGAGCCGCTGACCTGCTCGTTCAAACTCACCAGCGGGCTCAGCATAGATTGGCCGTCGTACAGCCGCTGCAAAGGACTGGTCTTGTCAGCCAGCGACTGCGCGGAGAAACCACCCCAGCACAGCATGCCCATGACTTCTTCAAGTGCGGCAGGCGCCAGATAAGCGCGGTATTGCCCGGGCGCGAGGGCGTGTGCCGGGCGGCCAAGAAACGCCAATTGCTCACGGGCCAGCGCAAAGCGCCGTGCAAAGCCTTCATCCGTCCAGGTATGGCCGGCGTAGTTGGCTTTCACCGCCTGGCCGTTCTCGTGGAACAGGCTCCAGTCGAAATTGAAGCTGTTGGCCTGGTGCCAGCCGAGCGCACCGCTGGAACTGGCAAAGCCGCGATAGATCGGCCCGGCCGCGTAGATGCCCACCAGATCCAGCCCCTCGCCCAGTTGCGCGATCTGCTCGACGACATGGGCGCTGTCCGGCAGCGGCGTCTCCTGCACGTTGCTGCTCTGCCAGGCTTCGTCGTTCAGTTGCAGATAAGGATCTTCCGGCAACAGCGTCAGGGTTTCGCGCAGCTGAAGCAGGGCTTCGCTCAGGCGCTGTCGATCCACCTCGCCATCGCCCGACAGCGTGAGGTTCAGGTTGGCATGGCGGCCTGCGGCGATCAGTTTGAACGTCACACTGGCCTGCTGCACGTGGCCGGCCTGACGCACTTTGGCGTGATTGAAACGGATGAAGTCCGACGCTTCGGCGTCATAGCTGAGGGTGTAACGCTCGTCCGCAGTGACCGCGCTGTGCAGCCACTCGGCCAGGGCTTTGAATTGAGCTTGATGGGACATCATGCGTCACCCCCGAAAACATCAACGCTCGCGAACACGCAAGCGGGCGAGGCATGCCCCACACGGATCACTTGATTGGGCTCGCCTTTGCCGCAGTTGGGTGTGCCGAGGACCTTGAAGGTGCTGGCATCGCCGACCGCGCTGAGGTTGCGCCAGAACTGGGCGGAGATCGCGCGGTAGTTGGGGTTTTTCACCACGCCCTTGATCTCGCCGTTCTCGATCAACTGACCCCACTCACAGCCGAACTGGAATTTGTTGCGCGCATCGTCGATCGACCACGAGCGGTTGGTGCTCATCAAAATGCCGTGCTCGATGCCACCTATGAGCTGCGCCATCGACTGGTCGCCCGGCTCGATGTTGAGGTTGGCCATACGGTCGATGGGTGCGCGGTTCCAGCTGGACGCGCGGCTGTTGGCGACGCCTTCCATGCCGCTGCGGTATTGCGACAGCGCGCCGCCCAGCGGCCTCACCAGTACGCCGTCCTTGATCAGAAATTGCTTGCTCGCCGGCGTGCCGTCGTCGTCGTGGCCGTAGCTCGCCAGTTGCTCGGGGATTTCAGGATCGAAGGTCACGTTGAGCAGGCTTGAGCCGTATTGCAGGCTGCCGAAGTCGCTGGCTTTGACGAAGCTGGTGCCAGCGTAATTGCGCTCATCGCCGAGGATGCGGTCCAGCTCCAGCGGGTGGCCGATGGATTCGTGGATTTGCAGGGTCATCTGGTCGGGTGTCAGCAACAGATCGCGCGGGCCGGTGGGTGTGTTCGGCGCCATGACCAGTTGCAGGGCCTGATCGGCGACGTTGACGGCCGCGCCAATGATCCCGCACGACGCGATGACTTCCGCGCCGCCTTGCTGGCCGAAGTTCTCGCGACCGAGGCTGCGGGTCTGGCTGTCCTGGCCGTCGTAAGCCGTGACGGTGAGGCCAGGGAAGACGAAGCGCTGGGCCTGGCGGATCTCGGCGCCGGCGTTGTTGAGGTAGATTTGCTCGACGTTCTCGAGCCCCAGGCTCACCTGCCAGTTGACCAGACGTTCGTCCCTCGGCACCGACGCCGATTCGGCATTGAGCAGGGCGTAGCAATCACTGAGCGATGGAAACGCATTTTGCAGATTGGGCGAAAGGTAATCGGCGTGGGCGGTGGCGACAGCATGGTCGCGCAGGTCGAGGAGGGAGTGCGGGGCCAGTTGCCGCGCTTGAATTTCAGCCTGCTCCAGCGCCGTTTGAAGCCCGCGCTGGGAGATGTCGTTGGTCGCCGCGTAGGCTTCGACGCCATTGACGCGCACGGTGAGCATCGCGCCCTCGTCGATGCTCAATTGCGGCGGCTCGGCGACGTTCTTGCGCACCGACAGATGCTGGCTGGTCTGTTTGACGTAACGCAGGGAGAAAAACGGGGCGCTGCTCTGCAGGGCGGCGAACCGCTGTTTGAGCTGAGCGGAGAAGTCGAACATGCAGGAAAGCTCCTTGACGATTCGGACAGGCAACGGCCCGAATCATAGCGCGGATGGTCACTGCAGCGGGGGAGGGTTGTACAACGCGGGCCTGGGATGTACCCATTGTGGGACCGGCTTTAGCCGGGAATGCGCCATGTGTCACAACGCAAAATCGAGGGTGTACCCACCGGCCTCTTCCCGGCTGAAGCCGGTCCCACTGACACAGCGCGTGCCCATTGTGGGACCGGCTTTAGCCGGGAATGCGTCAGGTGTCACACCGCAAAACCGAGGGTGTACCCACTTGCCCCTTCCCGGCTGAAGCCGGTCCCACTGACACAGCGCACGACCATTGTGGGACCGGCTTTAGCCGGGAATGCGTCAGGTGTCACACCGCAAAATCGAGGGTGAACCCACCGGCCTCTTCCCGGCTGAAGCCGGTCCCACTGACACAGCGCACGACCATTGTGGAACCGGCTTTAGCCGGGAAAGCGTCATGTGTCACACCGAAAAATCGAGGGTGTACCCACTGGCCCCTTCCCGGCTGAAGCCGGTCCCACTGACTAATGCACGCCGTAAGTGGAACCGGTTTGAGCCGGTCTTGTGATTGGCGTTTATTGCTGCGCCAACGGGCCCACTTCACGCATCGGCTTGCCACGTACTGGCGCGTCGCCGGCGACGTAGTAATCGGCGGTGCTGCGCGGCAGCGGGGCGCGGCCACGGATCTTGTCGGCGATTTTCTCGGCCATCATGATCGTCGGCGCGTTGAGGTTGCCGGTGGTGATCAGCGGCATGATCGACGCATCCACCACGCGCAGCCCTTCCATCCCGTGCACACGGCCCTGGCCGTCGACGACTGCCATCTCATCGGTGCCCATCTTGCACGAGCAGGACGGGTGATACGCGGTCTCGGCGTGCTCACGGATGAAGGTGTCCAGTTGCTCGTCGCTCTGCACGTCGATGCCCGGGCTGATTTCGCGGCCACGGTATTTGTCCAGCGCCGGCTGCTGCATGATCTCGCGGGTCAGGCGAATGCCGTCGCGGAATTCCTGCCAGTCCTGCTCGGAAGCCATGTAGTTGAAAAGAATGCTCGGGTACTCGCGGGGGTTCTTCGACTTCAACTGCACGCGGCCACGGCTTGGCGAACGCATCGAGCCGACGTGCGCCTGGAAACCGTGCTCTTGCACGCCCTTGCTGCCGTTGTAGTTAATCGCGACCGGCAAGAAGTGGTACTGAATGTTCGGCCACTCGAATTCCTTGCGCGAACGAATGAAACCGCCCGCCTCGAACTGGTTGCTGGCGCCGATGCCTTTGCCGAGGAACATCCACTCTGCACCGATGGCCGGCTGGTTCCACCACAGCAGCGAAGGGTACAGCGAGACCGGCTCTGTGCAGGCGTACTGCAAATACATTTCCAGGTGGTCTTGCAGGTTCTCGCCAACGCCCGGCAGGTCGTGAACGACCGGGATGTCGAGCTTCTTCAGCAGCGGCGCAGGGCCGACGCCGGAACGCTGCAGGATCTGCGGCGAGGCAATTGCGCCACCACACAGCAGGACTTCCTTGCGAGCGCGCGCTTCGATGCGGGTGTCGCTGTCGCCGACCATGTAGGCCACGCCGACGGCGCGCTTGTTGTCGAACAGAATACGGTCAGTCAGCGCGTGAGTGACGATGGTCAGGGTCGAGCGCTTCTTCGCTTCGTCCAGATAGCCACGGGCGGTGCTGGCGCGACGGCCGAACGGCGTGACGGTGCGGTCCATTGGGCCGAAACCTTCCTGCTGATAACCGTTGAGGTCGTCGGTGCGCGGATAACCGGCTTGCACGCCTGCTTCAACCATCGCGGCGAACAGCGGGTTATTGCCGGCCTTGGGCGTGGTCACGCTGACCGGGCCTTCGCCACCGTGGTAGTCGTTCGGGCCGATGTCGCGGGTTTCGGCCTTGCGGAAGTACGGCAGGCAATCGAGGTAAGACCAGTCTTCCAGCCCCGGGTTTTTCGCCCAGCCGTCGTAGTCCATGGCGTTGCCGCGGATGTAGCACATGCCGTTGATCAGCGACGACCCACCCAAGCCCTTGCCGCGACCGCATTCCATACGGCGGTTGTTCATGTGCGGCTCTGGCTCGGTCTCGTAGGCCCAGTTGTAGCGACGGCCCTGGAGCGGGAACGCGAGCGCGGCCGGCATCTGCGTGCGGAAGTCGGCGCGATAGTCCGGGCCGCCTGCTTCAAGCAACAGCACGGTGACGCCTGCGTCCTCAGTGAGACGGGCTGCCAGGGTGTTACCGGCCGAGCCGGCGCCGATGATGATGTAGTCGTATTCCAAGATAAATCTCCTTGGGAGTTGCAAGCGTCAAGCCTCAAGCTGCAAGAAAAAGCAGCGAGACGGCGCCTGCGAGATTGATGGGGTGAGCGGCAGACCAGGACTGCAGTTGCTTTGTCTTGAGGCTTGCCGCTTGCCGCTTAAAACTGCTTCTAGAACACCGACGCGTAATCGCCCAGCTCAACCTGCACAGACTTGATGCGTGTGTACTGCGCCAGCGAACTGATGCCGTTTTCACGGCCCACGCCCGACTGCTTGTAGCCACCGACCGGCATCTTCGCGTCGGACTCGCCCCAGGCGTTGATCCAGCAGATACCGGCTTCCAGTTGATGGATCACACGGTGCGCGCGGTTCAGGTCCTTGGTCACGATGCCCGCAGCCAGACCCATTTCGGTGTCATTGGCGCGACGGATCACTTCTTCTTCGGTGTCGTAGCTGAGGATGCTCATGACCGGGCCGAAGATTTCCTCTTTGACGATGGTCATCTCATCGGTGCAGTCGGTGAACACGGTCGGTGCGACGAATGCACCGTTGCCCAGCTCACCTTCGGTCAGACGGTCGCCGCCGATCAGCAGGCGGGCGCCTTCTTCCTTGCCCTTGGTGATGTAGCCGAGCACGTTTTCCATATGCGCGAAGCTCACCAGCGGGCCGAAGTTGATGTTGTCGTCCTGCGGGTTGCCGACGCGGATGCGTTTGACGCGCTCAAGGATTTTCGCTTCGAAGTCCGCCTTCAGGGCGCTCGGTACGAACACGCGAGTGCCATTGGTGCAGACCTGACCCGAGCTGTAGAAGTTCGCCATCATCGCGATGTCAGCGGCGCGATCCAGATCGGCGTCGTCGAAAATGATCAGCGGTGATTTGCCGCCCAGCTCCATGGTCACTTCCTTGAGCGACGAGCTCGACGCACTGGCCATGACTTTCTTGCCGGTCTGCACGCCGCCGGTGAACGAGATCTTCTCGATACGCGGGTGCTCGGTCAGCCAGCTGCCCACGTCGCTGCCGGCACCGGTCAGCACGTTGAACACGCCGTCCGGCACGCCGGCTTCGGTGTAGATCTCTGCCAGCTTCAGCGTGGTCAGCGAGGTGACTTCGCTTGGCTTGAAGATCATCGCATTGCCGGCTGCCAGCGCAGGGGCGGACTTCCAAAGGGCGATCTGGATCGGGTAGTTCCACGCGCCGATGCCGACGGTGACGCCCAGCGGCTCGCGGCGGGTGTAGACGAACGAAGTGTCACGCAGCGGAATCTGCTCGCCTTCGATCGCGGGCACCAGGCCGGCGTAGTACTCCAGCACGTCAGCGCCGGTGACGATGTCGACGTATTTGGTTTCGGAGATCGCCTTGCCGGTGTCCAAGGTTTCCAGTTCGGCCAGCTCATCGTTGCGTTCACGCAGGATGTCGACGGCACGACGCAGGATGCGCGAGCGCTCCATTGCGGTCATGGCGGCCCAGACTTTCTGGCCCTTTTCAGCGCTGACAACGGCGCGTTCGACGTCTTCCTTGGTGGCGCGCTGCACCTGGGCCAGGACTTCGCCATTGGCCGGGTTGATGGCTTCGAAGGTCGCGTTGCTGCTGGCGTCCACGTAGCCGCCGTCGATGTAGAGTTTTTGCAGTTCGAAACGGGCCATAAAATCCTCGCAGTAGTCTGGTTTGGGTGACGACCGAGTGCGCCGTGCGCTGCCTTGGTCGTGATGCCGGCTGCTTCAGCTCGGCGCTTTTGCCAGTTGAAAGTCCATGTACTCGTAGGCGATCCGTTGCGCTTGTTCGGTGTCGAAGGCGTCGCCCGAAAGCGCGCCGCGCAGCCACAAGCCGTCGATCAATGCCGCCAGCCCCCGGGCTGCGCTGCGTGCTTCGTCCAGCGGCAATGCGCGACGGAACTGGCAGCACAGGTTGGAATACAAACGGTGATCGTTTATCCGCTGCAGCCTGTGCAGCGAGGGCGAATGCATGCTGGTTGCCCAAAAGGCGAGCCAGGTTTTCATCGCCGGACCGTTGACCTGACTGGAATCGAAGTTGCCCTCGATGATCACTTTCAGGTGAGCCCGCGGGCTATCGTCGTTCAATGCCCGGCGCCGCTCGGCGACGCTGGCGATCAGCGCATTCATCAGGTGGCGCATCGTCGCTGCGATCAGGCCGTTCTTGTCCTGAAAGTAGTGACTGATGATGCCGTTGGAGACCCCCGCCAGTCTGGCGATCAGCGCAATGCTGGCATCGCCCATCCCGACCTGATCGACCGCCGTCAGGGTGGCCTGGATCAACTGTTGACGCCGAATGGGTTGCATACCGACCTTGGGCATCTTTGGGACTCCTTGATGTGCCGGGTGATCGTGAGTGGCTGGAAACGACGTCCACTGTAAAGCTTTTTAATTGAACGTTCAATCAACAAAAAAGCGGGGGCGCAGAAAAGCAGCCACAAGCTTTGAGCTCGAAGCCGCAAGAGTCGAGGCGTGGCGGCCTTTTTCTTGCGGCTTGAAACTTGAAGCTTGCAGCTGCTATCAGCCGTGATTCTTGCCTAGCAATGCGTGGTACAACTCGCTGTCGCCGAGGATGCCGACCAGTTGGTTGTTCTCCTGCAGCACCAGCTTGTTGCCGGTGTGATAGCGGATCTGCAGGGCGTCGCGCATGCCGATGTCGGAGTGGACGACGGTCGGCTTGCGGCCAAGGGTTTCCACCGACTGGCCCGGCTCCCAGCTTTGCAGATCAAGGGTCGCGCCATGCTGGTGGGCGCCGGTGATGGCGTTGCCTTCGGACAGATCAATCCATGTGTCGTCGCTCGGGTCCAGGCAGACCTGAGAACCGTTGATGCGCGTGCACTGGGTGATCGGGCGCATCAGGCTGCGACCGCACAGCACGTTTAGCGGATTGGTGTGGGCAACGAATGTCCGCACGTATTCATCGGCGGGGTTGAGCACGATCTCTTCCGGCACGCTGTACTGAATGATCCGGCCGTCCTTCATGATCGCGATGCGGGTGCCCAGCTTGAGCGCTTCGTCCAGGTCGTGACTCACGAAGACGATGGTCTTGTTCAGCTTCTTCTGCAGCACCAGCAGTTCATCCTGCAGGCCCTGACGGATCAGCGGATCGAGGGCCGAAAACGGCTCGTCCATCAGCAGAATGTCGGCGTCCATCGCCAGCGCACGGGCCAGGCCGACACGCTGCTGCATGCCGCCCGACAGCTCGTCCGGCTTCTTGTTGCGCCACTGGGTCAGGCCTACCAGCTCCAGCTTTTCGTCCACCAGCGCGCGCCGCTCTTTCTCGGGGCGGCCCTGCATTTCCAGACCGAAACTGATGTTCTCACGCACCGTCAGCCACGGCATCAGGGCGAACTTCTGGAACACCATGGCGATGCGCTTGGTGCGCATCATCTTCAGCTCGGCGGGGGTGCAGGCAGCGATATTGATCTGCTGGCCTTCGTGCTCGACGAACAGCGAACCGCGGCTGACCGTGTTCAGGCCGTTGATGCAGCGCAGCAGGCTGGATTTGCCCGAGCCGGACAGGCCCATCAGCACGCAGATCTCGCCTTTGTTGATCTCCAGCGTGGCTTTTTCGACGCCGACGATCTGGCCGGTTTTCTTGAGGATTTCGGCCCGCGTAAGGCCCTGGTCCAAGAGCTTGAGTGCCTCACGCGGGTCTTTGGAGAAGACGACGTCAACCTGATCGAATTTGATGATGCTCATGCGTCGGCCCTCACTTTGGCGTCCGGTTGTTTGCAGATCCGGTCGAGCATGATCGCCAGCAATACGATCGCCAGGCCCGCTTCGAAGCCCAGAGCGATATCAGCAGTGTTCAGTGCGTTGACCACAGGTTTGCCCAAACCATCCGCGCCCACCAGCGCGGCAATCACCACCATCGACAGCGACAGCATGATGCATTGGGTGATGCCGGCCGCGATGCTCGGCATTGCATGGGGCAGTTCGATACGGGACAGCAACTGACGACGCGAGCAGCCGAAGGCTTTGCCGGCGTCGAGGAGTTCTTGCGGGACATCACAGATGCCCAGATACGTCAGGCGAATTGGTGCAGCGATCGCGAACACCACCGTCGAAATCAGGCCCGGCACCACGCCGAGGCCGAACAGGGTCAGGGTCGGGATCAGGTAAACGAAAGTAGGGACGGTCTGCATCAGGTCGAGCACCGGACGCATGCAGGTGTAGAACATCGGCTTGTGCGCGGCAATGATGCCCAGCGGCACGCCGATCACCACACAGACCGCCGTGGCGAACAGCACCTGCGCCAGGGTCTCCATGGTTTCCTGCCAGTACCCCAGGTTGAGGATCAGCAGGAAGGAAATGATCACAAATGCGGTCAGGCCCCATTTGCGCTGAATGAAGTGAGCGAGCAGGGCAACCAGGCCGATCAGCACGAAGGGGTTGAACCAGGTCAGCCCGCCGGTCAGGCCGTGAATCATGGTTTCCAGTGAGGAAGCGATGGCGTCGAAGGTGCTGGCGCCGTGTTGCGTCAGCCATTCGACAAAGCCGGCGATGTACTCGCCCAGGGGGATTTTATGATCAGTCAGCATGGTATGGGTTGTCCGCGTGCGGGATGAAAAGAGGACAACAGGCGGGCGTACCCGCCTGCCTGTCGCGTTACTTCGTCAGCTCGGCTTTTGCGGCTTCCAGGCCAGGTTTTCCGTCCACGGTGGTGACACCCGCCAGCCAGGTGTCGAGTACTTGAGGGTTGGCTTTCAGCCACGCTTTGGCGGCTACTTCAGGTTTTTTCTTGTCGTCGAGGATGTTGCCCATCAACGCGCTTTCCATCGGCAGCGTGAACGACAGGTTCTTCAACAATTGACCGACGTTGCTGCACTCGGTGGTGTAGCCCTTGCGCACGTTGGTGTAGACGGTGGCTTTGCCGAAGTCGGGGCCGAAGAAGTCATCGCCGCCGGTGAGGTATTTGATTTTGAAGCGGGTGTTCATCGGGTGCGGTTCCCAGCCCAGGAACACCACGTCGGTGTTGCGTCGCGAAGCGCGGTCGACCTGGGACAGCATGCCCGCTTCGCTCGACTCGACGACTTTGAAGCCTGCGTCTTTCAGGCCGAAGGCGTTCTTGTCGATCATGCTCTGGATCAGGCGGTTGCCGTCGTTGCCCGGCTCGATGCCGTAGATTTTGCCATCGAGCTCTTTCTTGAATTTGACGATGTCGGCGAAGTCGTGAAGCCCCTTGTCGTAAAGGGCCTGGGGAACGGCGAGGGTGTATTTGGCGTTCTCGAGGTTGGCGCGGACGGTTTCAACGGTGCCGGCATCGCGGTAGGCCTTGATGTCGTTTTCCATGGTCGGCATCCAGTTGCCGAGGAAGATGTCCATGTTTTTGCCATCGGCCAGCGACTTGTAGGTCACTGGCACGGAAATCATCGTGGTTTTGGTTTTGTAGCCTAGCGACTGCAGCACGACGCTGGTGACGGCGGTGGTCGCTGTGATGTCGGTCCAGCCCACATCGGAAAAATTGACCATCTGGCAAGCGGCAGGCTCTGCGGCCTGGGCCAGGATCGGGAGACTCAGCGCAACGCCCAGTAACAGCCTTTGTGAACCTTTCATGTTGGACTCCTTTGGTGTTTTTTTCTCGGCATCAACCGCAGTTGATGCGTTTTATGGTGTCGGCGAGTCAAGTTGGGAAAACAGCTCCATCACTGCGTCTGGCGATTGAGTCGACAACGATCATGTAACAGGGAAAAACAAACGCCTACAGGGGGCGTCGTATCCAGTACACAGGGCGTCGTATCCAGTATCAGTGACGTCGCTTACAGGTTTTTTCCCTGCTCGCCGAATGATTCCCGGGACAAAAGCAGAGTGACGATACGGCAAAAAGTGCCCGAATCGGCAGCCGATCGTGCTCAGGCACCGGTTCAAGCAGACGCGACGTTGGTGGGCATGGGTGAGTCGGTGTGAGACGCCGCCCTGCAAAACAAAAGGCTGATGATGCCGCCATCTCGATGGATCGCTGCTTGAGCGTAGCAGCTCCGTCGCCGGCCGCGCGGCGCGCCGGGAGCCCTGTTTACGGAGGTTTGCGGTTAATGGCTATCAGCGTGTTCGACCTGTTCAAGATCGGTATCGGCCCCTCCAGCTCACACACCGTCGGCCCCATGCGCGCGGCAGCATTGTTCGTTCAGGGGCTGCGCGAACGCGATCAAGTGGCGCAGGTGCAACGCCTGGAAGTACGGCTCTACGGCTCGCTGTCGGCAACCGGCGTCGGCCATGGCAGCGACAGCGCGGTGATCATGGGCCTGATGGGCGAGTGGCCCGATGCGATCGATCCTGCGCTTATCGGCCAGCGCATTGCCGAACTGCGTGAAACCGACACCCTAAAGCTCAATGGCGATTGCCCGATCCCTTTCATCTGGCAGCGCGACATGCTGCTCATCGACGAAAGCCTGCCGTTCCATCCCAACGCCATGACGCTGGTCGCGTTCAATGAGCAGGGCGAGTTTCATCGCGACACTTATTACTCGGTGGGCGGCGGTTTTGTCGTCGATGAAGCCCAGGCCGCCAGCGGCGTGCTGGATCGCGACGAAACCGTGCTGCCTTATGATTTCTCCAGTGCCGATGAACTGCTGATGCTCTGCGAAACCCACGGTTTGCGAGTGTCGCAGCTGATGATGGAAAACGAGAAAGTCTGGCGCAGCGAAGACGAAATCCGCGCCGGGCTCATGCACCTGTGGCGTGCCATGCAGGCATGTGTCGAGCTGGGCTTGAAGCACGAGGGCATCCTGCCGGGCGGCCTGAACGTGCGTCGTCGTGCCGCGCGTCTGCATCGCAGCCTTCTTGAGCTGAACAAGCCGAACGTGATTGGCTCGACGCTCAGCGCGATGGAGTGGGTCAACCTGTTCGCGCTGGCCGTCAACGAAGAAAACGCCGCAGGAGGGCGCATGGTCACGGCGCCCACCAACGGCGCGGCGGGGATCATTCCGGCGGTGCTGCATTACTTCGTCAAATTCAGCGACGAGGTCAGCGAAGCCAACGTGGTCGATTACCTCTTGGGCGCCGCAGCCATCGGCATTCTGTGCAAAAAGAACGCGTCGATCTCAGGCGCCGAAGTCGGCTGTCAGGGCGAGGTCGGTTCGGCGTGCGCCATGGCGGCGGCCGGTCTGGCGGACATCCTGGGTGCCACCCCGGCGCAGCTGTGCAACGCGGCTGAAATCGGTCTGGAACACAACCTCGGCCTGACCTGCGATCCGGTGGGCGGACTGGTTCAGGTGCCATGCATCGAGCGCAACGCCATCGCTGCGGTGAAAGCCATCAATGCCGCGCAAATGGCGCTGCGTGGCGACGGCCAGCACTTCATCTCGCTGGACCGGGTCATCCGCACCATGCGCGACACCGGCGCCGACATGCACGACAAATACAAAGAGACTTCGCGCGGCGGGCTGGCGGTCAGCGCCGTCGAGTGTTGAGTGGGTAACGCCTGTTCATGGGAACTCTCTGGGATAAAAGCAGGGGCGCATTTAGCCGCCTGCTCGCTTTTCGCCCACCGCTCGATGAGGCCGCTACGTTTTGGCGCGTGGTCTCCCTTGAGCTGGCGCGTTGCCATCTGAATCTGCGGCCTGACGCTGGCCACCGATCACCCCGTGCGTCGGGTGACACTCCCCGACCGCCTGCCTATCCGATGGTTCACACAAGTGATACGGAATTGCTCATCCCTCCCGCAGCGCCTATGGCTCAGCCGCCACGACGTCGCGATTTGAATCGTTGTGTCGCTCCCGAATAGACGCTTCGCGACGTCGCAATCGGGAGTAGTTGAATGCTCATTCAACTTTAGGCATGGCATTTGCGTTGCAATGACCAAGCTCTCCGCAGATGAGGGCGATACAACGAGAGCCTCTGCTGAGGCCTTCAACCGTTTTACGCGTGAGGAGAAAGTGTGATGACTACGTTCAACTCCGGGGCTCAACCCCAGAACCGTGCGCCCCAATCCATCGGCTTCCTGCTGCTGGACAACTTCACACTGATCTCCCTCGCGTCAGCGGTCGAGCCATTGCGTATGGCGAATCAGCTTTCGGGCCGTGAGCTGTATCGCTGGACCACACTGACGGCGGATGGCGGCCAGGTCTGGGCCAGCGACGGTCTGCAGATCACCCCGGACGCGGCCATGCACAAAGCGCCGGTACTCGACACCGTGATCGTCTGCGGTGGCGTCGGCATTCAGCGTACCGTTACCCGCGAACACGTCAGCTGGCTGCAGAGTCAGGCGCGCCAGTCCCGTCGTCTGGGCGCCGTGTGCACCGGCAGCTGGGCTCTGGCCTGCGCGGGTTTGCTGGACGGGTTCGACTGCAGCGTGCACTGGGAATGTCTGGCCGCGATGCAGGAAGCTTTCCCGCGCGTTGCCATGAGCACGCGTCTGTTCACCCTCGACCGCAACCGTTTCACCAGCTCCGGCGGCACCGCGCCGCTGGACATGATGCTGCACTTGATCAGCCGTGATCATGGCCGCGAACTGTCCGCCGCGATCTCGGAAATGTTCGTCTATGAGCGGATTCGTAACGAGCAGGATCACCAGCGCGTTCCGCTCAAGCACATGCTCGGCACCAACCAGCCAAAGCTGCAGGAAATCGTTGCGCTGATGGAAGCCAACCTGGAGGAGCCGATCGATCTGGACGAACTCGCGGTGTATGTCGCCGTGTCCCGCCGTCAGCTGGAAAGGCTGTTTCAGAAATACCTGCACTGCTCGCCATCGCGCTATTACCTCAAGCTGCGCCTGATACGCGCCCGCCAGCTGCTCAAGCAAACGCCGATGTCGATCATCGAAGTGGCGTCGGTCTGCGGCTTTGTGTCCACGCCGCACTTCTCCAAGTGCTACCGCGAATATTTCGGCATCCCGCCACGGGACGAGCGCGTCGGTTCCAACACCGCCCAACAGGTGGCAATGCTGCCGATCCCGCCGTCGCTTGTTCTCGCGCCGTTGTCCGGGCCGCTGTCAGCGCTGAGTCAGGCGCGTAATGAATCGACGTTTGCGAGTGTGCGGTTGTAAGGCGACGTTCCCTTGCGTATTACCGCGTAAGGTTAGCTCAGGCCTGCGCTTGGCCCTGTTTGTAAGTGGCCAGCGCAGGCAATAACTGCTGATCAATGGCTTGGCGTACAGCCGGCAGAATGGTTGCACTGCCGCTCAGCAGCTTTTCCACAAGTTGGCGCAATGCCCGAGCGCGGTCGCCATTCAGGCCGAGCACCGCTTGGGCGCAAGCCTGTTCGGCACTGATGCCGGAGGGCACGTCGAGACCGATCGCCCTGAGTTGGCTGATCAGGTCGTCTTGGTCGATGAGGTCTGCATGCATCATGACGTGCGCTCCTTTTATTGAGATTGATCCGATTCTGGTGCTGTGCGTGTCGGCTCGGCAAGGGCTGGCTCGGTGGATGTCTGGCATGCGTATAACCGTGTCGTTTTCGGCTATGTAACCGTTTAGTTCATTTGGCATAATCGCCCCACTTACATTGCGCAGACTACGGTTTGGTCACCCTCTGGTCCGCGCAACCGCCTCACCCCGGTTTTGTAACGGCTTAACCGGGGATTTTTTTGCCTGTCGTTTGGGCTCCCTCCGTCGGCAGGGCATGAGCGGTCTGCGCAACTTCGGCTGTTTTGATAAACTCCGCAGCCTTCCAGGAGCCGCCATGAATTACCGTCACGCCTTTCACGCCGGCAACCACGCCGACGTCTTCAAACACATCGTTCTGACTCGCTTGATCGCGCTCATGTCGCGCAAGGAGCAGCCACTCGCTTACCTCGATACCCACGCTGGCATCGGCCTGTATGACTTGCAGGGCGATCAGGCCACGCGCACCGGCGAATGGATCGAAGGCATCGGCCGCCTCTGGGATGCCGACGATGTGCCTGAAATGGCGGCTGGTTACATCGACGCGATCCGCCACATGAACCGCAAGACCGGGGAACTGCGTTACTACCCGGGCTCGCCCGAACTGGCCCGCCGCATCACCCGCGAACAGGACCGCGTACTGCTCAACGAAAAGCACCCCGAAGATGGCGCGCTGCTCAAAGACAACATGAAATACGACCGGCGTGTCGCCGTGCACCTGGGCGAAGGCTGGCATGTGCCCCGCGCCTTGTTGCCCGTGCATGAAAAGCGCGCGGTGATGCTGATTGATCCGCCGTTCGAGCAACTGGACGAGATGAAGCGCTGCTCCGTCGCTCTCAAGGAAACCATCGCGCGAATGCGCCAGACCGTCGCCGCCATCTGGTACCCGATCAAGGACCAGCGCGCGCTCAAGCGTTTCTATCAGGACCTGGCCGAAACCGGTGCGCCGAAGCTGCTGCGGGTTGAGTTGTTCGTGCATCCGCTGGACACGCCGAACAGCCTCAACGGCTCCGGCCTGGCAATCGCCAATCCGCCGTGGGGACTGGAAGAAGAACTGCGCGAATTGATGCCATGGTTGGCCAAGAAGCTCGGCCAGACCCAGGGCGACTGGAAGATGGATTGGTTGATTGCGGAGTGAGTTAGTTGTTGCGGTGAAGCGTCTGGCGCTTTCCCGGCTAAAGCCAGTCCTACAGGTCCACGCGATCGGTCCGTAGGACCGGCTTCAGCCGGGAAGGGGGCCATGCGGACACCATCACATTTGCAGCGTGACGTCTGACGCCTTTCCGGCTAAAGCCAGTCCTAATCGAGCACCCATTCACAACCCCACAATAGATATTCCTCCCGCTGTCTCACCAGACCTGCCCTTACCGGGTTATTAACAACATAGCGCGCCATCTCGACGAGGTCTTCTTCGGCCCTGACCCCGTGATCGTAGTAACCCTTTTGCCATGTGAGTGTTTTCACGCCGTGAGCCTTGTTCACTGCGAATGCGCTTCTGCCCTTCAGCGCCTGCATGAGCGCGGGCAGTGCCCCTGACTTGAGCGCGAACAGCCAATGCAGATGGTCGGGCATGACCACCCACGCCATTGAGTGCACAACCTCTGAGTCATGCAGGTGCTGCATTTCTGTGACAACCCTGCGGGCTATCTGAATGTCACTGAATATAGGCAGGCGATTCTTGACCACAGAGGTCACGAGATAGACGTTCCCAGGCTGGGAAGCTCGACCGATACGAAGAGACCGCGCATGTTTGATTTCCTGCATTCCATTGCTCCTCTTTGTGTGAGGACAAACAATAAAAGCAGAAAGCGGATTTAAGTATGGCTAGTGGTTGTCAGGAGATTTCTGGCGGACGCTGATGTTCAGTAGGACCGGCTTCAGCCGGGAAGAGGCCAGTT
Organism: Pseudomonas sp. HP_01; assembly: GCF_055284355.1. Lineage (NCBI taxonomy): Bacteria > Pseudomonadati > Pseudomonadota > Gammaproteobacteria > Pseudomonadales > Pseudomonadaceae > Pseudomonas > Pseudomonas sp. HP_01. Next base: position 131,815 of record NZ_JBTOPV010000056.1, read on the forward strand.
GCAACACCCTCAATTTCTCGGCGCGACATCCGACGTCTTCCTGGCTAAAGCCAGTCCTACAGGTGTACGGGATCGGTCAGTAGGACCGGCTTCAGCCGGGAAGAGGCCAGTTGCAACACCCTCAATTTCTCGGCGCGAAATCCGACGTCTTCCCGGCTAAAGCCAGTCCTACAGGTGTACGCGATCGGTCAGTAAGACCGGCTTCAGCCGGGAAGAGGCCAGTTGCAACACCCTCAATTTCTCGGCGCGACATCCGACGTCTTCCCGGCTAAAGCCAGTCCTACAGGTGTACGCGATCGGTCAGTAGGACCGGCTTCAGCCGGGAAGAGGCCAGTTGCAACACCCTCAATTTCTCGGCGGGACATCCGACGTCTTCCTGGCTAAAGCCAGTCCTACAGGTGTACGCGATCAGTCAGTAGGACCGACTTCCGCCGGGAAGAGGCCAGTTGCGACACCCTCAATTTCGCCGCGCGCCATCCGACGTCTTCCCGGCTAAAGCCAGTCCTACAGGTGTACGCGATCGGTCAGTAGGACCGGCTTCAGCCGGGAAGAGGCCAGTTGCAACACCCTCAAGTTCGCGGCGCGACATCCGACGTCTTCCCGGCTAAGCCAGTCCCACGAAAAGCGCGCGGTGTGTCAGTGGGACTGCTTAGTTCCCCGCCAGACTCGGCGGCATGCAGACACCCGTTCCGCCAATGCCACAATAGCCCTGTGGATTTTTCGCCAGGTATTGCTGGTGATACGCCTCGGCGAAGTACACGGTGGGTGCCTGGTCGATGTCGGTGGTGATTTCTCCCAGACCGGCCTTGGCCAGTTCGGCTTGATACACCTCGGCGCTGGCCTTGGCCGCCTGCAGTTGCTCAGGCGTAGTCGCGTAGATCACCGAGCGGTATTGCGTGCCGATGTCGTTGCCCTGACGCATGCCCTGTGTCGGGTTATGCAATTCCCAGAACATCGCCAGGAGTTGCTCATAGCTGACCTTCGCAGGTTCGTACACCACGAGCACCACTTCAGCGTGGCCTGTCAGCCCCGAGCAGACTTCTTCGTAGGTCGGGTTCGGGGTGAAACCGCCCGCGTAGCCCACGACGGTGCTGACCACGCCTTCTTGCTGCCAGAAGCGACGTTCTGCCCCCCAGAAGCAACCCAAACCAAAGATGGCGAACTCGACTTCATCGAAGAATGGTCCCAGCAGGGGGTTGCCATTGACGAAATGGGTTTCAGGCAAGGCCATGGGTGTTTCGCGCCCAGGCAGTGCTTGCTGGGCGGTAGGGAGAGCGTTTTTATTCACAAGAATTTCCGAGCGCAAGACCATGAGGTACATCCTCTCTGGGGCAGGACAACCGACATGCGTTGTCAGTGAAAACGGTATATGGGGTCAGAATCGGCTGATGCAAATGCAGGGCGGCAAGTGTGCCGCACTCAGATGACGCGGGGAAGGGGGTGTCAGGCCAGAGGGCCGCGCGGGTAGCGACGCAACTTCTCGATCAGCTCTTCGCCCGGAATCGGTTTGTCGAACAGATAGCCCTGACCAACGTCGCAGCGGTGGCGACGCAAAAAGGCCAGCTGCGCCGCCGTTTCGATGCCTTCGGCGACCACGGTCAGCTTGAGGTTGTGCGCCATGGCGATGACCGCCGAGGTGATTTCCATGTCGTCCTGATCATCGGGAATGTCCCGAATGAAGCTGCGGTCGATCTTGATCACGTCGATGGGGAATTTCTTCAGGTAACTGAACGACGAATAACCCGTACCGAAGTCATCCATCGCGAGGGTCAAGCCGAGGGTCTTAAGCGACTCGAGTTGCAGGCGCGTGTCTTCGGTCGCTTCCAGCAGCAGGCCCTCAGTCAGCTCGAGTTCCAGCAGCGACGGGTCGAGCTGCTCGTCTCGCAGAATACCGGCCAGCGACGAGACCAGCTCCGGATCGGAAAACTGCTTGGGTGACACGTTGATGGCCACATGCAATTTGCCGTATCCGGCAGCGGTCAGTTGTTTGCTCATGCGGCAGGACTGGCGCGCGACCCATTTCCCGATCGGGATGATCAGGCCGGTTTCTTCGGCGACGCTGATGAACTGGTCCGGACGGATCATGCCTTTTTCCGGATGATTCCAGCGCAACAGCGCTTCCATGCCCAGCAAACGGCCACTGCGCAGGCACAGTTTCGGCTGGTAGAAGACTTCCAGTTCGTTCTGTGTCAGGGCGCGGCGCAGGTTGTTCTCGACGAACAGCTTGTAGCTTGCCTCGGCGTTCAGCGCTTCGGTGAACACCTGTACCTGATGCTTACCGTTGGCTTTGGCCTTATGCAGCGCCAGGCCTGCGTTTTTCATCAGCGTCTGCGGGTCGCGGCCATGGATCGGCGCGCAGGCCAGCCCCACCGAGCCGGTTACGCTGATCAACTGATTGTCGACGAACATTGGCTTGTCCAGCGTGCTCAGCACCTGGCTGGCGACGCGTTGGCCTTCCTCTGGAGTGGTGTCGTCGAGCAGTACAGCGAATTCGTTACTGGCAAAGCGCGCCAGAATGCCGGTCGGGTTAAGGCTATTGCGCAGGCGACGGGCAAGGCTGATCAGCAGCTTGTCACCGGTCTGGTGGCCGAGGCTGTCGTTGATGCGCTTGAAGTTGTCGATGTCCACCAGCAAAAGACTGATCGGCGTCTCGACGTCCCGGGCAAAGTGCTCGTCCAGGGTTCGGATGAACGCCGGACGGTTGCCCAGACTGGTCAGATTGTCGGTGTACGCCAGGCGCTCGATCCGCTGCTGGGAGAGCTTGGCCTGGGTGATGTCCTCGTAGATGCCGATGTAATGGGTCAGTTCGCGGTTGTCGCCGTAGACCTTGGAAATCGACAGCTGGCCCCAGTACGGTTCCAGATTTTTGCGTCGGCTCTTGAACTCGCCCTGCCAGCTGTTCCCGTTGACCAGGCTGGAATTCGCGTCGAGCAGCAGCGGGCTGAGATTTTCCAGCGCCGGCAGCTCCGAGAGTTGCTGTCCGTGGACCTCATCGGCCGGGTATTGAGTGATCTCGGTGAAGCTCGGGTTGACGTACTCGACCACGCCGTCGCGGTTGACCAGCAGAAACGCATTGGCGCTCTGCTCCACGGCACGCTGAAACAGGTGCAGGGCGCTGGTGGCGGTGCGGCGGTTGTGATTGTTGATGGCGTGGGCAAACTGATCGGCCAGCTCACCGGCAAAAGCAATCTCATCGGACTGCCATTCCCGTGGCGTGCCGGTCTGCTCAAGGCACAGCACGCCCACCACCTGGCCATCAATGCGCACGCCAGCATCGAGAATCGCGGTGATGTCCTGGGTGCGCAGTCGCTGAACCAGCTCGCGAGTACGCGGATCCTGCTCGACATCGTTGACGTCAATGGCGCGGCTGGTGTGCAGCACGTCCAGGTAGCTGGGGAATTCGCTGATGTCGATCGCGCCGGTCTTGGGGAACGTGCTGGTATCCCGGCGGTACTCGGCAATCGGCTCAAGGGTCTTGCCGTTGAGATTCCACAGACTGGCGCAAGAGATGTCGTAAATCTCGCAAGCGCTTCTGGTGATCAGCTCAGCGGCTTCCTGCAGTGAGTTGTTCGAGCTGTAGCGATGGCGCGCCAGACGCAGAATCAGGCTCTGCTGCGCGCGAACTCGCTCAAGGTGCAGCAATTGTTCGTGCTGGGCACGCTGGTTGAGCTCCAGTGCGATCTGCAGGCGGGAGTTCTGCACCTCCAGATCGGGGCCCATGACCAGTTCGCCGGCCTCAGCTTGCTCACCGACCACCATCAGATACCCGCGCAGCAGATGCCGATTGTGCTGCTTGTATCCCTCACCGATCTCCACCAGCCCCAATGGGCCGCGCGTCGTGTGCAGGGTGTAGCGAATGATGTAATGGGCGCTGCCCGCCAGTTGCATCTGCACGGCGTCGTGCAATTGATAGCGCGCTTCGGGCTCCATGAGACTGGCGTAAGGCGTACCCACCAGCGCGCAGAGCTCGACGGCGGGCATGCTGAATTGCTTTTCGCAGTTCGGATCCAGGTAGAGCATGGCCCAGCCGGGTTCGTTCAGCCGCTCGAAACGCAGCATGCCGAGCCGCGAGGGCACCGGTAGTTGCGTCACGACCTCGGCCGCCGGTCTTCCGGCAGCATCGGGTTGGCTTTTCATGGAAAGAACTCGCTTTCAGGGTGCTGTCGCGCACGGGCAAGGAGCCCGTCTTTAAATCGCGTGCCGCAAGGTTGCATCATGGCGCACGGGCTGACAAGTCAGCGCGATGGCTTAGTGCTATAAATCTGTCGGCAGACGGTTGATTTACTGGAGGTAATTGGTCGGATTGTCGGGGTGAGGATCAGGCGGCTGGTGTTTGTTCATCATCAGCTATCGGCAGCTCGGCCGAATACTGTAGGGACTTGTTGTCGTGAATGGACGCCTTTTCAAACGGCAAAAAAAGCCCCGCCAGTGGGCGGGGTTGAGGTACGAGCGTGGCAGCTCGAAAAAGCGAAGGCCCGTTTCGCATGAAACGGGCCTTGTACGGCTTACAGCAGAATGGTGCGGATGTCCGCGAGCAATTCGCTCAGACGCTTGGTAAAGCGTGCAGCAGCGGCGCCATTGATCACGCGGTGATCGTAGGACAGCGACAACGGTAGCATCAGGCGTGGCTGGAAAGCCTTGCCGTCCCAGACCGGTTGCATGGTGGCCTTGGACACGCCAAGGATCGCCACTTCCGGCGCGTTGACGATTGGCGTGAAGCCGGTGCCGCCAATATGACCCAGGCTGGAGATGGTGAAGCAGGCGCCTTGCATGTCGTTGGCCGACAGCTTTTTGGAACGCGCTTTTTCAGCCAGCTCGGCTGCTTCGGCCGCCAGTTGCAGCAGGCTCTTCTGATCGACGTTCTTGATGACCGGGACCAGCAGGCCTTCCGGTGTGTCCACCGCGAAACCGATGTTGAAGTATTTCTTGCGAATGATCGCTTTGCCGCTTGGTGCCAGCGAACTGTTGAAGTCCGGCAGTTCCTTGAGCATATGCGCGCTGGCCTTGAGCAGCAGCGGCAGCACGGTCAGCTTCACGCCAGCTTTTTCAGCCACGGCTTTCTGCGCGATACGGAAAGCTTCCAGGTCGGTGATGTCGGCCTGGTCGAATTGCGTGACGTGCGGAATGTTCAGCCAGCTGCGGTGCAGACCGGTTGCGCCCAGCTGCATCAGACGCGTCATCGGCACTTCTTCGGTTTCGCCGAAACGGCTGAAATCGACTTCCGGAATCGGCGGGATGCCCATGCCGCCCGCAGCGCCGCCAGCAGCAGGCGCGTCCTTGGACTTGGTCATGATGGATTTGACGTAGGCCTGTACATCTTCTTTCAGCACGCGACCGTGTGGGCCAGTTGCCGAAACAGCGTTCAGCTCGACGCCAAACTCGCGAGCCAGCTGACGAACAGCCGGGCCAGCGTGAACCTTGGCGCCATTGTTCGCAGGTGCGGCGGCGGGTGCGGCAGCAGGCGCAGTAGAGCTTTCAGCTTTCGCAGCCGGAGCAGCAGCGGCCGCCGGAGCAGCCGCTTCAGCCTTGGCCGGAGCCGGGGCAGCCGCCTGAGCAGGCGCGGCAGCAGGTGCAGCACCCGCCACTTTCAGTTTCAGAATCAGGTCGCCAGTGCCGACTTCGTCTTCGACCTTGACGCTGATGCTTTCGACAACGCCTGCAGCTGGAGACGGGATCTCCATCGAGGCTTTGTCGGATTCCAGGGTGATCAAGGATTGATCAGCTTCGATGCTGTCGCCCACTTTGACCATCAGCTCGATGATGCGAGCCTTGCCCGACGAACCGATGTCCGGGACGTGAATGTCCTGGACAGTTTCCGAATCAGCAGGTGCAGCCGCTGCGGCAGGCGCAGGTTCGGCTTCGGCTGGCTTCTCGGCAGGCTTTTCAGCAGTAGGGGCAGGCGCGGCCGCGGCAGGTGCAGCAGCAGGCTCGGCCGCCGCTTCGCCTTCCACTTCCAGCTCAAACAATTCGTCGCCTTCTTTCAGGCGGTCGCCCAGCTTCACTTTCATCGCCTTGATGACACCGGCTTTAGGCGCAGGAATTTCCATGCTTGCCTTGTCCGACTCAAGCGTCAGCACGCTCTGGTCAGCCTCGATGCGATCACCGACCTTGACCATCAACTCAATGACTTCACCTTCACCGTTGCCGATGTCGGGTACGCGAATTAACTCACTCACAATGTCTCTCCTTAGGAGAACCTGTTCCTCGACTGCGCCGATTCTTCTGCAACGAAACAGCCTGGATGCTCATTTACCGAGGTAAATTCCGCATCGGCGGCTGTTTCGCGCATGTTTCAGCGCTCTATTCGATCGTTACGCAGACCTTAGCAGTCCAGCGGGTTGCGCTTTTCAGGATCGATGCCGAACTTGGCAATGGCTTCCGCCACGACCTTAGGTTCGATATCGCCGCGATCGGCCAAGGCTTCCAGCGCTGCCAGCACCACGAAGTGACGGTCAACTTCGAAGAAGTTGCGCAGCTTCTTGCGGCTGTCGCTACGGCCGAAACCGTCGGTGCCCAGCACTTTGTATTCCTTGGTCGGAACCCACTGACGGATCTGGTCGGCGAACAGTTTCATGTAGTCGGTCGAAGCGATCACCGGACCTTTACGGCCGTTGAGGCATTCTTCAACGTAGCTCAACTGTGGCTTCTGACCCGGCTTCAGACGGTTGCTGCGCTCTACGGCCAGGCCGTCGCGACGCAATTCGTTGAAGCTGGTGACGCTCCAGACGTCCGCGCCAATGTTGAACTGCTCGCGCAGGATCTTCGCCGCCTCGCGTACTTCACGCAGGATGGTGCCCGAACCCAGCAGCTGCACGTGGTGCGCGGCTTCCTTGGTGTCTTCTTCGAGCAGGTACATGCCCTTGATGATGCCTTCCTCGGAACCGGCCGGCATGGCAGGTTGCGTGTAGGACTCGTTCATCACGGTCAGGTAGTAGAAGACGTCCTGTTGTTCTTCGAACATCTTCTTCATGCCGTCCTGAATGATCACCGCCAGCTCGTAGCCGTAGGTTGGATCGAAGGTGCGGCAGTTCGGGATGGTCGAGGCCAGGATGTGGCTGTGACCGTCTTCGTGCTGCAGACCTTCACCGTTCAGGGTGGTACGGCCGGCAGTGCCGCCGATCAGGAAGCCACGGGTGCGGCTGTCGCCTGCGGCCCATGCCAGGTCGCCGATACGCTGGAAACCGAACATCGAGTAGAAGATGTAGAACGGAATCATCGGCTGGTTGTGGCTGCTGTACGAAGTACCTGCCGCGATGAACGACGACATCGCGCCGGCTTCGTTGATGCCTTCCTCGAGAATCTGACCTTTCTTGTCCTCGCGGTAGAACATCACTTGTTCTTTGTCGACTGGCTCGTACAGCTGGCCTACGGAAGAGTAGATACCCAACTGACGGAACATGCCTTCCATACCGAAAGTACGGGCTTCGTCCGGGATGATCGGGACGATGCGCTGACCCACTTCCTTGTCCTTGACCAGTTGGGTCAGGATGCGCACGAATGCCATGGTGGTGGAAATTTCGCGGTCGCCGGAGCCGTCAAGGATGGCCTTGAGGGTTTCCAGTGGCGGAGTCGGCAGGCTGAAGCTCTGTGCGCGACGCTGTGGTACGAAGCCGCCCAGTGCAGCACGACGCTCGGCCAGGTAACGCGCCTCGGCACTGCCTTCTTCCGGCTTGAAGAACGGCAGGGCTTCGAGCTGATCGTCTTTGATCGGGATGTCGAAGCGGTCACGGAAGTGACGCAGGCTGTCAACGTCGACCTTCTTGGTGTTGTGCGCGGTGTTTTTCGCTTCACCGGCGCCGGTGCCATAACCCTTGATGGTCTTGGCCAGAACCACGGTCGGCTGACCCTTGTGGTTCACCGCTGCGTGGTAAGCCGCGTAGACCTTGTACGGGTCGTGGCCGCCACGGTTGAGCTTCCAGATTTCGTCGTCGGACATATCTGCAACCATCGCCTTGAGTTCTGGCGAGTTGAAGAAGTGTTCGCGCACGAAAGCGCCGTCTTTGGCTTTGTAGTTCTGGTATTCGCCGTCGATGACTTCGTCCATACGACGTTGCAGGATGCCGTCGACGTCCTTGGCCAGTAGTGGGTCCCAGAAACGGCCCCAGATGACTTTGGTCACGTTCCACTGAGCACCGCGGAACACGCCTTCCAGTTCCTGAATGATCTTGGCGTTGCCGCGAACCGGACCGTCCAGACGCTGCAGGTTGCAGTTCACGACGAAGATCAGGTTGTCGAGCTTCTCGCGACCGGCCAGGGCGATGGCGCCCAGGGATTCCGGCTCGTCGGTCTCGCCGTCGCCCAGGAAGCACCAGACTTTTTGCTTGCCTTCCGGGATGTAACCGCGGTGCTCCAGGTACTTCATGAAGCGCGCCTGGTAGATCGCCTGAATCGGACCCAGACCCATGGAAACGGTCGGGAACTGCCAGAAATCTTTCATCAGCCACGGGTGCGGATAGGACGACAGACCGTTGCCATCGACTTCCTGACGGAAGTTGTTCATCTGGTCTTCGGTGATGCGGCCTTCCATGAACGCACGGGCGTAGACGCCTGGCGATGCGTGACCCTGGAAGTAGATCAGGTCGCCGCCGTGTTCGTCGGTCGGGGCCTGAAAGAAGTAGTTGAAGCCGATGTCGTACAGCGTTGCGCTGGAGGCGAAGCTGGAGATATGACCGCCCAGATCCGGGTCGCCGATGTTGGTCTTGACCACCATCGCCAAAGCGTTCCAACGTACCAGCGAGCGAATGCGGCGTTCCATGAACAGGTCGCCGGGCATGCGTGCTTCGTGGGTAACGGGGATGGTGTTGCGATACGGCGTGGTGATGGCGTAAGGCAGTTGCGAACCACTTCGTGTGGCCAACTCACCCATACGGGTCATCAGATAATGAGCACGGTCTTCGCCTTCTTTGTCGAGAACCGATTCCAGGGCGTCCAGCCATTCCTGGGTTTCGACGGGATCGAGGTCTTGCATGGCTTGCTCCAGGGCGGAAAGGCTTCCAGAATCGGTTGCCTGAGTTTGTTGCGACTGGCCTTGTGGGCAGACGATATAAAATTCTTGGATGACCGGATGGGTCCCCGGTGTTGTGTAGTTTTACTACAAATCTCGGGCTAATTCAGCTTTTTGACTTGTATATACAGTAGTAAAACTACAGCAGAGCGTGGTTGTCGCTCGTAGTGCAGTGTCCGGTAAAGCAGTGTTGTCGGTGCAAAAATCTGACGAGTCGCCTGATTGATAATGCTGGCAGCCAAGAATCGCCAGCCATCAGCAATTTTTAACCTTTGTTCGACAGTCCGTCCGTTGCGTGTATACCCCCCGCCGTGGCGGACTGCCATTTGAACGCCGATCAAGGATAGACCATGAGCCTTCCCCTGCTGGCCGAGCTGCCGGCTGTCCTTCTGCCGTTGGTCACTCGCGCCCGTCAATCCTGGCGTACCGCTCTCGATTCTCTGCCAGATGAAGCCGGGCGGTCATTTCAGGCCTGGCCCGAGGCGCGGCTGTTGGCGTTTGATCGCGTCTGTGCAGCCAGCGATTTTGTCGCCGATCAGGTTTCACGCGATCCGCTGATGCTGCTCGACCTCGCTGAATCCGGTGAGCTGGAACGCAGTTTCGCGCCTGGCGAGATGCTTGAGCACCTTGCCAATGCAGTCATTCAGGCTGCCAGTGACGATGAACTGGGGCGTAATCTACGTCGTCAACGCACGCGCCAGCAAGTGCGAATTATCTGGCGGGACCTCACCCGGCAGGCCGATCTGGTGGAAACCTGCCTCGATCTCTCGGACATGGCAGATGGCTGCATCGATCTGGCTTACAAGTGGCTGTACGAGCGGCATTGCCAGCAATTCGGTACACCGACCGGCCGTCGGACCGGCGAGCCGCAGCAGATGGTCATCCTCGGCATGGGCAAGCTGGGCGCTGTCGAGCTGAACCTGTCCTCCGATATCGATCTCATTTTTGCCTACCCCGAAGGCGGCGAAACCCAAGGCGTCAAGCGCCCGCTGGACAACCAGGAGTTTTTCATCCGCCTGGGTCAGCGATTGATCAAGGCGCTGGACCCGGTCACGGTCGATGGCTTCGTCTTCCGCGTCGACATGCGTCTGCGTCCCTATGGGTCTTCCGGTGCGTTGGTGCTCAGTTTCAATGCGCTGGAGCAGTACTACCAGGATCAGGGCCGCGACTGGGAACGCTACGCCATGATCAAGGCGAGAGTGGTCGGCGGCGATCAGGAGAAGGGCGGCGAGCTGCTCGGCATGCTGCGGCCGTTTGTCTATCGCCGCTATCTGGACTTCTCCGCCATTGAAGCGCTGCGCACCATGAAGCAGCTGATTCAGCAGGAAGTCCGCCGCAAGGGCATGGCCGAGAACATCAAGCTCGGTTCCGGCGGCATCCGCGAAGTGGAGTTCATCGCCCAGGCGTTCCAGCTGATTCACGGCGGTCGCGATTTGAGCCTGCAGCAGCGGCCGTTGCTCAAGGTGTTGAAAACCCTTGAAGGCCAGGGCTATTTGCCCGCAGCGGTCATCGATGAGCTGCGTGAGGGCTATCAGTTTCTGCGCTACACCGAACATGCCATTCAGGCGATTGCCGATCGGCAGACGCAAATGCTCCCCGACGACCCGCAGGATCAGGCGCGCATCGCCTTCATGATGGGCTTTGCCGATTGGACGAGCTTTCATGTGCAGCTGATGTACTGGCGCGGGCGCGTCGCGTGGCACTTTCGTCAGGTCATCGCCGACCCGGATGAGGAAGAAGGTCAAGAGGACCACGGCGAAGAAATCGTCGGTGGCGAGTGGCTGCCGCTGTGGGAAGAATCGCAGAACGAAGAAAGCGCGTGCCTCCAGTTGCACGAGGGCGGATTCGCCGATGCGCAAAAGGCGCTGAAAAATCTGAGCAATCTGCGCAACAGTTCGCAACTGCGCTCGATGCAGCGTCTGGGGCGTGAGCGGCTCGATGCCTTTATTCCGCGCCTGCTCGCCCAAGCGGTTGAGCACGACAATCCCGATCTGGTGCTGGAGCGCGTACTGCCGCTGGTGGAAGCCGTGGCCCGTCGCTCGGCGTATCTGGTGTTGCTCACTGAGAATCCCGGTGCACTGCGTCGATTGCTGACCCTGTGCGCGGCCAGCCCGTGGATTGCCGAGCAGATCGCCCGCTTCCCGTTGCTGCTCGATGAGCTGCTTAACGAAGGTCGCCTGTTCAGCCCGCCCCAGGCGCTTGAGCTGGCTGCCGAGCTGCGCGAGCGTCTGACGCGGATTCCCGAGGACGATCTCGAGCAGCAAATGGAAGCGCTGCGGCATTTCAAACTGGCGCACCGTCTGCGAGTGGCGGCGTCGGAAATCACCGGCAGCCTGCCGCTGATGAAAGTCAGTGATTACCTGACCTGGCTGGCCGAGGCGATTCTGGAGCAAGTGCTGGCGCTCGCCTGGCGCCACACCGTCGCCCGTCATGGTGCGCCGCGCCGGCCGGATGGTGCATTGTGTGATCCCGGCTTTGTCATCGTCGGCTACGGCAAGGTCGGCGGGATTGAGCTGGGGCACGGCTCGGATCTGGACCTGGTGTTCATTCACGATGGCGATCCCCAGGCTGAAACCGACGGCGCCAAGCCGATCGATGGCGCGCAGTTTTTCACGCGGCTCGGCCAGCGGATCATCCATTTGATCACCACCCAGACCAACTCGGGCCAGTTGTACGAAGTCGACATGCGCCTTCGCCCCTCTGGCGCGGCGGGTTTGCTTGTGAGTTCGCTCGGGGCGTTTTCCCGATATCAGGAGAACGAGGCCTGGACGTGGGAGCATCAGGCCCTGGTGCGCGCACGGGTGCTGGTGGGCAGCACCGATGTCGGCCGGCAGTTCGAGGGCGTGCGCGCGTCGGTACTGGGCCGTGAGCGGGATTTGCCGAAGCTGCGCCAGGAGGTCACCGAGATGCGCGCCAAGATGCGCGACAACCTCGGCACTCGCATAACGGCGGCCGGGAAGGGGGCGAATGCGTTCGAACCGACCGCGCGGTTCGACCTCAAGCAGGACGCCGGAGGTATCGTCGATATTGAATTTATGGTGCAATACGCGGCCCTGGCGTGGTCCAGAGAGCATCCCTCGCTGCTTCGTTACACCGATAACATCCGTATTCTCGAAGGCCTGGAAGAGGCGAGCCTGATGGCCGCCGCCGATGCCGGTCTGCTGCGTGAGGCGTACAAGGCTTACCGCTCGGCCGCTCACCGACAGGCATTGCAGAACGATCCGGGTGTGGTGGCCGGCGACCAGTTCGTCACCGAGCGGCGCGAAGTGATGCGGATCTGGGGGCAGCTGGGGCTGAGTTAATAGATGAAGGATTCTTCATTGAACTCGCTGGCCTCATCGCGGGCAAGCGCGCTCCCACAGTTGAGCGCGGTCTCCTGTAGGAGCGCGCTTGCCCGCGATGGCGTCAGAGGGGGCGCAACCGGATCCGGCGTGTGTTACAGCCATCCGGTTCTATAAAGCTATGACAGGGAGGCGTCAGGCTGCGTGTACAAGCATCACGCAGTTTGATGGGCCTCCCTGCTCGTTTCTGGTCGTTTTTGGATGAGCATGAGAATTCTGATCGTAGGGCCCAGCTGGGTCGGTGACATGGTGATGGCGCAGACGCTGTTCCAGTGCCTGAAGCAGCGTCACCCGCAGTGCGAAATCGATGTGCTGGCGCCCGAATGGAGCCGGCCGATCCTTGAGCGCATGCCGGAAGTGCGCACGGCTTTGAGCTTCCCGCTCGGCCATGGCGCGCTGGAGCTGGCCACGCGCCGGCGCATCGGCAAGTCCCTCAAGGGCCAGTACGATCAGGCGATTCTGCTGCCCAACTCGCTGAAGTCGGCGCTGGTGCCGTTCTTCGCCGGCATTCCCAAGCGCACCGGCTGGCGTGGCGAATTTCGCTATGGCTTGCTCAATGACGTGCGCACCCTCGACAAACAGCGTTACCCGCTGATGATCGAGCGCTTCATGGCGTTGGCCTACGACAAAGGTGCCGAGCTGCCGCGCCCGTATCCCAAACCCAGCCTGCAAATTGAAACGGCCAGTCGTGACGCGGCGTTGACCAAGTTCGGCCTGAGCCTTGATCGGCCTGTGCTCGCGCTGTGCCCGGGCGCCGAGTTCGGTGAATCCAAGCGCTGGCCTTCCGAGCACTACGCCAAGGTCGCCGAAGCGAAGATTCGTGAAGGCTGGCAGGTCTGGCTGTTCGGCTCGAAGAACGACCATGCTGTGGGCGAAAGCATTCGTGAGCGGCTGATTCCCGGCCTGCGCGAAGAATCCATGAACCTCAGCGGGGGCACTTCACTGGCTGAAGCCATTGACCTGCTGTCCTGCGCGGACGCCGTTGTCTCCAACGATTCCGGGCTGATGCACGTTGCCGCCGCACTGAATCGCCCGCTGGTGGCGGTGTACGGCTCCACTTCGCCGGGCTTCACGCCACCGCTGGCCGATGAAGTCGAGATCGTCCGTCTCGGCATCGAGTGCAGCCCGTGCTTCGAACGCACCTGCCGCTTCGGCCATTACAACTGCCTTCGCCTGCTGGAGCCGGACTCGGTGATCCAGGCCCTCGGCCGTATTGGCGCCGCCCCGGTCGAGGTCGCCTGACTTGCGGGTACTGCTGATCAAAACCTCGTCACTGGGTGACGTGATCCACACTTTGCCCGCGCTGACCGACGCCATGAATGCGCTGCCGGGCATCCAGTTCGACTGGGTGGTGGAAGAGGGCTTCGCCGAGATTCCGACCTGGCATCCGGCGGTCGCGAACGTGATTCCGGTGGCGATCCGTCGCTGGCGCAAGAACCTTTGGCAGACCGTCAAAAATGGCGAATGGCGCCGGTTCAAGCAGCGCCTGCGCGACACCCGCTACGATCTGGTGATCGACGCCCAGGGCCTGCTGAAAAGTGCCTGGCTGACCCGCTACGTCAAAGCGCCCGTCGCCGGGCTGGACAAGACTTCTGCGCGCGAGCCCATGGCCGCTCGTTTCTACGATCGTCCCTACGCCGTTGCCCGCGGCCAGCATGCGGTCGAGCGCTTGCGTCAGCTGTTCGCCCAGGCGCTGGGCTATCGGGTGCCTGCGGGGTTGGGCGATTACGGCCTTGATCGCAGCCGCCTGCTCACTGCCACAAACGACGCGCCCTTCGTGCTGTTTCTGCATGGCACTACGTGGGACACCAAACACTGGCCCGAGCTGTACTGGCGACAATTGGCCGAACGCATGATCGGTCAGGGTCTTGAAGTGCGGCTGCCGTGGGGCAATCCGGCCGAGAAGGCACGGGCCGAGCGCATTGCCGTTGGCCTTGATAACGCCGTCGTGTTGCCCAAACTCAATCTGGCAGGCGTTGCTCGCGTGCTGGCGAGCGCCCAGGGTTGCGTGGCGGTGGACACCGGTCTTGGTCATCTGGCTGCAGCGCTGGACGTGCCGACCCTGTCGCTGTTCGGCCCGACCAATCCGGGCCTGACCGGCGCGTACGGCCGGTCGCAGGTTCATCTGGCGGCGGAATATCCCGCCTGCGCGCCGTGCCTGCAAAAGAAATGCACCTATCGACCGACCCCTGAAGATCAGCGCCAAGTCGATACAGAACGCGAGTGGCCCATGTGCTTTACTCGCCTGAATCCCGAGCGGGTAGCGAACCACTTAGGCGCGCTATTGCTGGCAAAGGAACATCCCTGATGCAACTGGCATTCGTGCTTTATAAATACTTCCCCTTCGGTGGCCTGCAGCGCGACTTCATGCGCATCGCCCTGGAGTGTCAGCAGCGCGGCCATCAAATCCGCGTCTACACGCTGATCTGGGAGGGCGATGTACCGCCCGGCTTCGAAGTGCTGGTGGCGCCGGTCAAGGCGATCTTCAATCACCGCCGCAACGAAAAGCTTACCGACTGGATGAATGCCGACCTGGCCAAGCGTCCCGTGGACCGGCTGATCGGGTTCAACAAGATGCCCGGCCTGGACGTGTATTACGCCGCTGACGGCTGCTACGAAGACAAGGCGCAGAACCTGCGCCACGGCCTGTACAAATACTGGGGCCGCTACCGTCACTTCGCCGACTACGAACGTGCAGTGTTCGGCAAAGACGCGAAAACCGAAGTGCTGATGATCTCCGAAGTGCAGCAGCCGCTGTTCATCAAGCACTACAACACGCCGCTTGCGCGCTTTCATCTATTGCCGCCGGGGATCTCTCAGGACCGCCGCGCACCGCCGAATGCCGCCGAAATCCGTGCCGAATTCCGTAGCGAATTCAAGCTGGCCGACGATGACCTGTTGCTCGTGCAGATTGGCTCCGGCTTCAAGACCAAGGGCGTTGATCGCAGCCTCAAGGCGTTGGCGGCGCTGCCTGCTGAACTGAAGAAACGCACGCGGCTGTTTGTAATTGGTCAGGACGACCCCAAGGTATTCCAGCTGCAGAGCACGACGCTGGGCCTGGGCGATCACGTCACCTTCATGAAAGGGCGCAGCGACATCCCGCGTTTTTTGTTGGGCGCCGACCTGTTGATTCATCCGGCGTACAACGAAAACACCGGCACCGTGCTGCTTGAAGCGCTGGTGGCAGGACTTCCGGTGCTGGTCAGCGCGGTGTGCGGCTACGCCCATTACATCGCCGAAGCCGACAGCGGTCTGGTGCTTGATGAGCCGTTCGAACAGAGCCAGCTCAATCAATACCTGACCCGCATCCTCAAGGACGACGCCGCGCGCAGCACCTGGAGCCGCAACGGGCTGACATTCGCCGACACGGCTGATCTTTACAGCATGCCGCAGCACGCTGCGGATGTGATTCTGGCGGAGCACCACGGATGAAACTGATCCTTGCTGAACCCTTCAAGAGCCTCTGGGCCGGGCGCGATGCGTTCGAGGCCGTCGAGGCGCTGGAAGGCCAGGTCTATCGCGAGCTCGAGAACCGGCGCACGTTGCGCACCGAGGTCGACGGACGCGGTTATTTCGTCAAGATCCATCGCGGCATTGGCTGGGGTGAAGTGGCGAAGAACCTGCTGACCGCCAAATTGCCGGTGCTCGGCGCGGGTCAGGAATGGGACGCCGTCAATCGTCTGCATGAAGTCGGCGTGCCGACCATGACCGCCGTGGCGTACGGCGAGCGCGGCAACAACCCGGCCATGCAGCATTCGTTCATCATCACTGAAGAGCTGGCGCCGACCGAGAGCCTGGAGGACGTCAGCCTCAACTGGCGCACCGAACCGCCCGAGCCACGCATGAAGCGCGCATATATCGCCGAAGTGGCGCGGCTGGTCGGGATGATGCACCGCGCCGGAGTCAATCATCGCGACTGCTACATCTGTCATTTTCTGCTGCACACCGACACGCCGGTCACGCCCGACGATTTCAGGCTCTCGGTGATCGACCTGCATCGCGCCCAGACGCGCCCGGCGATTACCCAGCGCTGGCGCAACAAGGATCTGGCGGCGCTGTATTTCTCGGCGATGGACATCGGCCTGACCCGCCGCGACAAACTGCGCTTTCTCAAGGGCTATTTCCAGCAGCCGCTGCGCCAGATCCTGGCCCAGGAATCGGCGCTGCTGAGCTGGCTTGAAGGCAAGGCCGAGAAGCTTTATCAGCGCAAGTTGCGCTACGGGGACGCGCTCTGATGGCGGGTTGGAATCTGGAGCCTGGCTATGCCGCGCTGACGGCCGACTTCGGTACCCTCGATGCCGTGTTCGCCCTCAAAGGCGAGCGGCTGACCCGGGATCCGTTGTCGGAAGTCATCCGCGTCGAGCGCGGTGGCGTGAATTACTACGTCAAGCGCTACGTCGCGGCGGGTAAGGGTTTGCGCCGTTATCTGGGGCGACCTCGGGTGAAGTCCGAATGGCAAAACCTCAAGCGCTTCGCCAAGTGGGGCATCCCGACGGCAGAAGTCGTGGCCTGGGGCCTTGAGCGCAACGGCGCTGCGTATGATCGTGGCGCGTTGATCACCCGCGAGCTGCCGCGCACCGAGGACTTGTCCGAACTGGCTCGGGCCAATGACACGCGTCTGGACAGTCGTTCATGGGTCAACAGCGTCAGTCAGCAGGTCGCGCGCTACACCCGAACCATGCATGACCATCACTTCACCCATAACGACCTGAAGTGGCGCAACTTGCTGGTGGACGATCAGTCGACGGTGTTCCTGATCGACTGCCCGAACGGCGCGTTCTGGGTCAGCTTCATGCTGCGCTACCGCATCACCAAAGACCTCGCGTGCCTGGACAAGGTCGCGAAATATCACCTGTCGGCCACCCAGCGCCTTAGGTTCTATCTGCAATACCGTGGTCGCGAACGCTTGAATGATTCTGACAAGAAGCGCATCCGCCACATCGTCAGTTTTTTTGAGGGCCGTGAATGAGTGTTTTCATTGCTGACGCCGACCGGGGGCTGCTCGAGCGGCACGGTCTGGCGGACTTCGATGCGTTGTGGAGCGTAGAGCTTGACGCGGTGGATGAGCCCAACACCGGTCGCGGCGGCTGGAGCAGTGTGTTTCGCCTGGAGCTGGAAGGCTCCGGTTATTACCTCAAGCGCCAGAGCAACTACCTGACTTACACCCTGCATCACCCGTTTGGCGAGCCTTCGTTTTCACGGGAGTTTCGCAACATCAGCCTGTATCAGAAGCTGGGTATTCCGGCGCTGCATGCGGTGTTTTACGCGGACAGAAAAGTCGACGGCGAGCGCCGCGCGATTCTCATGACCCGCGCGCTGGATGGCTGGACCGATCTGGACACGTTGTTGCAGGACTGGCACGAGCGGCCGGCCACCGAGCGGCTGGCGATTCTGCAGGCGTGCGGGCAACTGGCGCGCACGCTGCACAAGGCCGGTCAGGTGCATGGATGTTTCTACCCCAAGCATATTTTCATGCGGGCGCGGGGCGGCGAGTATATGGCGCAGCTGATCGACCTTGAGAAGACGCGCAAGTCGATCTTCGGCCAGCGCGACCGGGTCAAGGACATCGAGCCTTTGCTGCGCCGCGCACCGGTCTGGAACGATACGGAAATCCGCGAACTGCTCGCGGCTTACCTGCACGCCCCGACCGACAGCGGGCTGGTTGATGCCTGGTGGCAGCGCGTCGCCAAACGCGGCACCCACAAGCGCCGGGATCGTTGATTTTTGGTTTTTGATGCACACGAGATTCACTGCCTGTCAGGTCTGCGATCTGGACCGGCTTGATCAAAGAGGGCGCCGATGCGTTTGTCTGAACTGAAAAACGCCGGTCGCACCCCGGCGCTGCCGATGAACATTGCGCTGGAGGATGCGGCCGGTCCTGCCGAGCTGCAGCTGCTCAGCCTGCTGCGCGTCCTGCCCGGTCAACGCTACGTTGGCGCCGGCATCTGGCGCGGGCGCACAGTCCTGGCAAAGTTGCTGGTCGGTGCGAAAGCCCCTCGGCATTTCCAGCGTGAACGTGACGGCGTACAGGCGCTGGCCAAGCAAGGCTTGCCAACACCGTTGCTGCTGGCCGAAGGGCTGCAAGAAGGTGAGGGCGGCTGGCTGCTGTTCGAGTTTCTGGATCAGGCCGAAAGTCTGGGCGATGCCTGGCAATCGGTGGAAGAGCTGCCACCCCTGGCCGATGAACAGCAGTCAGTGCTCGGCGATGCGCTGGCGGCCGTGGGCCAGATGCACGCCAAAGGCCTGTGGCAGGAGGACCTGCACCTGGACAACCTGCTGCGTCAGGGCTCGACCTTGTACTTGATCGACGGCGCGGGCATTCGCGTCGAAGAAGCGGGCAAACCGTTGTCCCGGCAGAAAGTGCTGGAAAACCTCGGCGTGTTCTTTGCCCAGTTGCCCAAGTCCCTTGAGCCGTTCACCGAAGAGTTACTGGTCTATTACCTGCTGAGCAACGGCGAGCACGGTTTGCCGGTCGAGGCGCTGCAAAAGCAGATCGACAAGGTGCGCAGTTGGCGCTTGCGGGACTACCTGATCAAGATCGGCCGTGAATGCAGCCTGTTCAGCGTCGAGGATGGGCCGTTTGCCCTGCGCGCGATTCGTCGCGAGGAAGTCGCGGCAATGCAGCCGGTGCTAGAAAAAGCCGACGCGCTGGTCGATGGCGGTCATCTGTACAAGACAGGGGGAGCGGCCAGCGTCGCCAAAGCTGACGTCGCTGGCCGTGAGCTGGTGATCAAGCGCTACAACATCAAGAACCTGGCGCACTGGCTCAAGCGTTTCTGGCGCCCGTCCCGCGCCTGGCACTCATGGCGTGAAGGCAATCGGCTCCGTTTCCTCTGCATTGCAACGCCCAAACCGCTGGCGCTGCTGGAAAAACGCTTTTTATGGCTGCGCCGCGAGGCGTATCTGGTGACCGAGTTTCTGCCGGGGCCCGACATCATCGAGCGCTTTGCGCCCTACGTTGCGTCCGGGGATGCGCCGGAAGCCGAATTGCAGGCGCTGGATCTGTTGTTTGCGCAGTTGATCCGCGAGCGCATCAGCCACGGCGATCTGAAGGGCCACAACGTGTTCTGGCACAACGATCGCTGGTCGCTCATTGATCTGGACGCCATGTGTCAGCATGGATCCCAAGCCTCGTTCGCGACGGCGTTCGCCAAAGACCGCGCGCGTTTCATGCGCAACTGGCCGGCGGACAGCGCGCTGCACCAAGTGCTGGAGCAGCGCCTTCCGACGGTGTCAAAAACGCCGGACTGACCCGTCAGCTCACTTGATTCAGGTTCATCTCCACCAGAGCGTCGATCAGTGCCTGCACGTTGTCGAACGGCTGGCGATGAACCCGCTGCCATGACTCGCGCTCGACGTAGACTTTGCCTGCAGTATTGAACCGTATCGGCGTGTGCTTGAGGGTGCGGTCCCTCGATCGATGCACGATCGTCGGTCTCAAGGGATCGGATTCGTCGAGCAGGAACATGCCCGGACTGTGCAATCCAGCGCTGGCCGGTGCGGCAAGTTGAGGGCGCTTGGGCAATTCGACCTCCACGAGGAAATCGTTCTTCACCAGCACCGCCTCGTGACCCACCCCCGCAGGAACCTGCTCGCCAGGGTCGATCATGATGCCGCGGCTTTTGCCATGCGCCACGTCCATCACCCGTACACCGATCCCCTGTTCAAGCTCCGCGATGCCAGGCACGCTGTTTTTGAAGGTGTTGACATGGGTCTCACCCGCCAGCGCGATCCACTTGTGCGCTCCCATCACCTCCTGATGTTTGCGTATCGTGCGAGACGCAAAATAGCTGAACACCTGCTGGCGCGTGGTGCTGGATTGGTTTGGCAGATGGCGGATGAAGTAGCTGGCAGCGCAATCAATCGCGCGGATTTCAATGCCATGCCGTTTGGCCTGGACCACCAGCCTTTCAAACGAGTACACGCCTGTCGGGTCGGTCCGAAACGTTTTGTCCATGCGCTTGAGGTCATGCAGCAGACGTTTACTCATCAGCCCGGTTTCGGCGAAGCGGTCCAGGTCGGCCTGATGGAGATCGGTCAACAGGTGCTCCATGTACAGCGTTCTTACGTTCTGGCGCGCCAGATGCTCCATGTTGTCGAGAATGAAGCGCTTGCTGGCGAGCGCCGAGTGGGACTCCCCAATCACCACCCCCGAGGTGTTTTCGTACAATTCCTCGATGAACATGCTCAACGGCGTGTCGGTCTTCACTTCAGGCAAAAGCACGCGCTCGGGTAAGGCGAGCGTGAGCACCGAGCGCGCGTCTTTCTGCAACGTACTCGCCAGTTCAAAGAATCTCTCACGTACCTCCACCAGATGACTTTCCACGAAGAAATAGTCGGGGTTAAGGCCTCGGTGACGGAAGTGGGCAAGGTCATGAAAGGTGGTCTGCATGTCGGCAGGCACTTGATAGCGGTTGTCGATCAGTGACTGCTGAATGGCGCCCAGCGGGTAGTCGTTGCTCCAGCTCGTGGCATCGGCGCGGGTCCAGTAGCCTGCCGGACTCCATTCAAAACCGTGCTCACCGGTGTAAGGGTTCAGCTCGTTCCTGCGATGGGAGACGATGGCGCGGCGGTTAGGGTCAAGGCCCCATGCCATGGGTGAGCGCCGTTCAAGCAACCCATACAGTGCATCGTCCAGCGAGGTCTCGGATGGACTCACTGGCGACGATGCGCCGGCCACATTGTCGATGTTCGGGTTGCCGATCTGTGCCTTGAAATCCGCACGCGACGCAGCGCTGCTGATGACGGCATCGCTGTCCACGGATATCTGGATCGGCGTGCCCAACGGCACGTCTTCGACGCGCAGGCTGAGTACCCCCTGCAGCTCACTGATGCCGGGCCGTTGCTGCCAGGTGTTGGCTGTGCGGTGGTCGAGCAGGGCGATCCAGCGTCGGCCAGGGTGCGCCTGAACGTCGCCACTGATGACCTTGTTACCGAAGAAAACCGCCATCTTTTGCGGCGCGAGGGCGTCGCCGGCAGCGGATGCCACTTCGTTGTCGGCATAGTCGTAACTGACCGATGAGCTGAATGGCCGAACCTCAATGCCGTTTCGGTGTGCGGCTTTGATCAGGTGGTAATAGTCGTATTTGTCGCTGCCGTTTTTGAGCGCGCCCTCGTTCACGGTCTCCAGATAATGCTTGAGCGTGTGGGAGCCACTGCGCGTTTTGCTGCCAAGCGCCTTGTATTTCTGAAGCTTGTGCGTGTGCTGGTCGGTCTGCAGATGTTCGATGTACAGCACCTCGACCTTGCGCTCCGCCAGCAACGGCATGTGGTCGATCAGCAGCTGTTTGCTGGCGATGGACGTCGGCGCTTCGCCAATCACCAGACCGCTCGACTGCTCCAGTGCTGCGTCGAAAAAAGCTTGTGGCTTCACGTCATCTGCCAGGACCGGCAAATCGGGTTTACCCGGCAGGGGCGGATGCTCGAAGAATGCCTTCGCATCGCGGTAGAGGTTCTGGCGCAGGGTCTGGTAGGTCGAACGGCCACCCTGGAAAATGTCCTCGAAAAACTCGTGCAGGCCAAAGGGTCCCTCATCAAAGCGCTCAGCCTGCCGCGGGCTCACGATGCCAAAGATGTAAGGTTGCAGCGATTCCGGCATTTCGTAATCGCTCACGTCGCCCACGGCTGTGGCGGGGCCTGCCGGGGTTTCGTCCAGACGGCTGAACGACGGGAAAACGCCGCCGCGCAATCCTGCGGCCTCAAGCATTTGCCACTGCCCATGACTGTTGAGGCGCACCGTTTGCCGGCCGAAGAATGCAAACGGGTTACACGGGTCAACAATTTGCCAGGCGGCCAGCCGGACGTCGTACTGGACCTGGTATGTCTGGCCCTGCATTGAAATGTAGAAATTGCCGTCAACGACGCTGACACCCTGCCCGTGCGGGCGGCTCAGAGGGACGGCGTCCGCCAGAGATACATCAACGGCGTGAAGCGGATGTGCGAGCGTGTTCGCGCCCCGCACCGGTGCGCTGTCCTGCTGCAGTGCTTTCCATACGCCGGTGACGTCGGTTTGCGCGAAGTGACCCGTGGGCTGAAGCGTTTCGGGGATCAGCGCGTGGGTCCGGTGGAGCGGAACGTGGCGGTTGAGAGATTGCGGCGCGGCCCAGAACAGTTCGTTCTCCACCACGATCGGCTGCAGCGTCTCATCGGTGGTATGGGCAATCGAACGTGCATACCTGCCGGCCGCATTCTGGCTGGTCAGGTCCTTGAGCACATCCCCCAGCCCTTTCATTCCGGAGTGCAGATCGCCCGCAGCGCCCGCCGTGTTCAGCCAGGCGCTGAGCACGTAGAAGCTGGCGGTGGCGTGATCCCGCTCGTCGAGGGCTTTTAATGCGCGATAACCATCCGCGCCCGCGATGATCATGCCGACGGCAAAGCTGGCGGGCGGGAAGGGCAGGGTCACTGCAGTCGCGATCAGCTCCAGGCTGCTCCAGACCTGTCGGCAGAGCATGTCTGCACGACCGGTCTGGGTGTCCGCGACATCCTGGAGCTTGCGCTCGATCACCTGATTGAAGCACACGTCATACAGGTTGCTGAAAGGCTCGCTCGGCAGCGCGGGTTTGCGACCACCGCCTTTCTTCAGTTCAGCCAAGGCAAAGGCCAGCGGCATCCCGGCCTTCAAGCGGGCGCGGCTGAGGTAGTAATCGCCCATGCCTGCGCCCAGCAGTGTGTTGCTGAACATGGTGAGTGGACGGAAGAGACGACCGTCCGGCGCCTGCGGCGTGTACAACAGAACCTGTTCCAGCGAGCTCGCGTCAGGCGGCGCGAGCAGGAAGCAGCCGTGAATAATCTCTGCACGGGAAGCGATAACCATCACGTCCACGTTCAACTGCAGGGGATAGACGGGGTAGCGCAGGCGCTCCGCCGGGCTGCTGTGATGCATATTGAGGATGGAAGTGGTGAGCCAGCCCAGTTGCGAGGCGTCGATGTGGCCTTCGAGGAAGCTGCGCAAGGCGTCGGCGCGCATTTGCAGTTGTGTCAGCAGCAGGCTCTGTTGGCGGCGCCAGTCGTAACCCTCGCTTGCAGGTGCCAGCAGCTGTCCACGAATCATCGCGATGTACTGATCGGCGACCCATTGACCGCGAACCGAGCCGGCCACTTTTTCCGGACTCAGCGGCGTGAGGTCGACGCCCTCGGGGCCGGTGAAGGTGGCGGTTGTATCGGCAGCCGGGTTGAGCAGACCAAGTGTGTCGTCGTAACCGTCGCGCAGCATCTGGGTATATGACAGAGTTTCGCGGGGTGTATGAATGATGATGCGGTCAGGGTCCACCGCGTCGGGCGGCAGGCCCATCAGCGCGTTGATCTTGCGGCTGGCAGTCTGATGGACGTAGGTGTTGAAGTCGGTCACCTGGGTGTTCGGGGCGGCTTGGTAGGCTTCACCCGCCGCCACGATCGCCTCTTCCAGTGCCACCATCTTCTGACGCTGCTCGGCGGATGCCCGCAGGAACCAGTCCGGTGTGTGCAGCCGTTGCTCGGAGAGCATCACCTCAACGCGGGCCGACACCAGTGCACGCAAACCGCTGTTGTAATCAGGGAGGGTTGCGTAGCTGATCCAGTCCTGGGCAGGCGCAGGCTTTTCGCTCAAATCCTGCAGCTGGTCTTTCAGGGCGTCCCTTCTGCTCGCGGTGATCTGTTCCAGCAGGAACGGGTTCATGTCGGCGGACCGGCTCCAGCTCACGAGCTCGCCGAGCAACTGGCGCTCGTTGTCGAAGCGTTGGAAATGCCGGCCGCGCGGGCTGTCCGGAGTGAACATCAGCAACCCGTCCAACTGTCCCGATGCATCGAGCTTGCGCAACATCAGCATGTTGCTCAGGGTGTCACGGCCATTGAGCTTGATCTGTTGAACGATAACGGCCGGGTTTGTCGGGGCGACGGTGTCCGGATTCAGTGACTCGATGAGGGCCAGGTCGGAAGGTTGAATGTGGCCTTGCAACGCTGCCCCACGGGCCTGCGCGATGAGCTGATGATGCATCGCTTCGCTCATCAGGCGCTGTGTGGCTGGCGAGCCGAGCGCCTGGCGCTGGGCGGGTCCGAAACGGCTCCGCAGGTCCAGCTCGGTGATGACGTCGACGAGGTACGCCGGGGTCAGTTCACTGTACTCAGGGTCAAGCGGCAGGCGGTTATAGGTGATTTGGCTATGGGTCTGGAAGGCCGAACCTGCCGCTGTGTCACCGGGGTGCAGGCCGTAAAGCGCCAGGTGCGTCAGCGTTCGGCTGACGGTGTAAGTTTCACCGGTGACGGGCTGCGTTCGTTCGGTGCTGATCAGGACCTCGTTCGGATCAAGGTCAATCCCCAGATCATTGGCCAGTCGTGCGCGCAGACGGCTTCGCGCGAACTGTTGCGGGGACGCGGCGCCGTCCATGATGCTCATCAATGCGCTGCGCGCGTGCTCGTAACTCATCAGGCCCGAGGCGTAACGCTCGCGTTGCTCGGTGCTGGCCAGTTCAAGCCAGTCCGGGCGTGCGCGGCGTGCTTCGCGGTGGGCGCGGCGATCCTCGGCAGCCACAATGGCGCCGTCGGGGCCCCAGGATTTCGGCTGGCGGAGCAGTTCTTCAAGTCTGGCCAGCAGGGTCTGAGGCGACAGGCTGTGGGCGGTCTCGAACAGCGCGTCGATGTCTACACGCTGCCTGGCGAGCAGATGATCAAAGGCGTGATCGTAGGGTGATCCCTTGATGGACGTTAGGTGAAAGTCTGAAGGGAGGGTGGTTTCCAGAAACACATCGCCCCCGGATGAGACCTCGAGCCATGCATCGCGCGTGCTGTCGCGCATCAGGCGCAGGAGAGGCAGGCGCAGGAGTGGGTGATTGATGCGACGGGCGAGTGCTTGCTGCAGTGCCTGGTTCGAGACAAAGCCTTCAACGCCCTGTCCGGGCAACCAGAGCAGGGTCTGCCCCGGTTGGGCGGTCGCAACGATCGCGCCGGGGAATTCGATGCGACGCTGTGCATCGAGCTGGAGTTCGAGGGCGCTGAAAACGACGTGCTCCCCCGCATCCATACCCGGCAGGCAGCGGGAATAGTCGCGGTGCAGTTCGCCTTCTTCGATGTTCAGCAGCAGGTCATCGCGCAGGGTCAGTTCGAGGCAAGTCACGAACAGCTCGCGCCGCGAAATGTCACGCGCACTGGCCTGCGCCCAAAAGCGCTCGCTGGCCGAGTGCAGAAGCGCTGCCTGCTCCAGGGGCGGGAGGCCGGATGATGCGTCAGTGAGATTCTTTGCGTCCGGTAGCTGCTGACATTCGGCGTCGAGAACAGCGGCGAGCGTTGTCAGCCGATCCAGCGCAGGCGGGTTGGTTGAAAATGTATCCATGGCGTTAAGCATTCCTGAGTGAGCTCCGCGCGAAAGGGCAGGCGCGAGCCGGGCGAGAGCCCGATGATTCGTTCAGCCACAAATCAATCAGAACGCCGGTGCGTGTGGTGCTAAATAGTTAACGCACAAGGTGAGGGGCGAAGGTGTAGGACCGGCTTCAGCCGGAAAGACGTCAAGTGCCATGTCACAAAATCGACGGCGTACACCCTGGCCGCTTCCCGGCTAAAGCCGGTCCCATACGAGCATCGCGCGGCACTTCATTCCCTGCGACCACTTCCAGAGCCATTACGCTATAATCCCGCCCTTTAGCTGTCTGCCGCCGTGGCGCCAGACACACCTTATTTGTCAGGCGCGTGATGCCTGCATGCAGACTTAAGAGGCTAGACCCTAGTGGCATTGACGATTCTTGGCCTGTCCGGCGCCCTTAGCCATGATCCTTCCGCAGCCCTGTACATCGACGGCAAGTTGGTTGCAGCGGCCGAAGAAGAGCGTTTCGTTCGCGACAAGCATGCCAAGAACCGCATGCCCTATGAATCAGCGAAGTTCTGCCTCGAACAAGCAGGCATAAAGCCTTCCGATGTTGACGTCGTCGCCATTCCTTTCGCGCCCATCAGCCTGTTCGGCGAAGCGCGCTGGCACTACGCCAAACGCTACTGGTATGCACCGGACCGCGCACTCGACGCGATTCTGATGGGCAACCGCCGCTACAAGCGCTACCGCAACAAGATCGTCTGGTGCCTGGAGCAACTCGGTTTCGATCCGAAAAAAATCAAGATCGAACCGGTTGAGCACCACCTGGCCCACGCCTCCAGCGCGTACCACTGCTCCGGTTTTAAAGAGAAAACCGCGATCCTCGGCATCGACGGCAAGGGTGAGTACGCCACCACGTTCTTCGGCTATGGCGAAAACGGCAAGATCCACAAGATCAAGGAATTCTTCGATCCGGATTCCCTCGGCGGCCTGTATGGCGCGATCACCGAATTCCTCGGTTTCGAGATGCTCGACGGCGAGTTCAAAGTCATGGGCATGGCGCCATACGGCGACGCGACCAAATACGATTTCTCGCGCCTGGCCACGTTCGAAAACGGCGAACTGGTGATCAACACCGAATACGCCAACGTCATCGGCCTGCGTCGCTACAAAGAGAAGGGCAAAGGCTTCTACTTCTCGCCGAAACTGATCGAGTGGCTAGGCCCCAAGCGCGAAGGCGACATCGCCGACGAGCCGTACATCCATTACGCCGCCAGCATGCAGGCGCTGTTCGAGAAGCTGTCGCTGCAGATGATCGACCACTATCTGGGTGACATCCTCAAGGAAACCGGCAAGCTCGCCTTCGCTGGCGGCTGTGCGCTGAACGTCAAGCTGAACCAGAAAATCATCGCGCGCCCCGACGTCAAAGAGCTGTTCGTCCAGCCCGCGTCGGGTGATGCCGGCACAGCCGTTGGTGCCGCTGCCTACGTTTCCCACGCGCGTGGCGTGCCGGTCGAGAAAATGGAACACGTTTACCTCGGCCCGTCCTACAGCAACGAAGACGTGATCGCTGCTTGCGCCCGCCACCCGAGCAAGCCGGCCTGGCGCCAGATCGACAACACCCCCGAGCGCATCGCCAAGATCATGGTCGCGGGCAACCCGGTGGCCTGGTTCCAGGGCCGCATGGAATTTGGTCCGCGCGCTTTGGGTGGTCGTTCGATCATCGGCTGCCCGAGCATTGCCGGCGTCGCCGATCGCATCAACCATCAGATCAAATTCCGCGAGCGCTGGAGGCCTTTCTGCCCGTCGATGCTGGACACCGTTGCCCCGCAGATGATCAAGATCGATCACCCGGCGCCGTTCATGACCTTCACCTTTGAAGTGGCGGAAGAGTGGAAAACCCGTGTGCCGGAAGTCGTCCACGAAGACGGTACCTCCCGCGCTCAGGTGCTCAAGCGCGAGTACAACCCGCGTTACTACGACATGATGAAGGCACTCGAGGAACTGACCGGCAACGGCGTCTCGCTCAACACCTCGCTCAACCGTCGCGGCGAGCCCATGATCTGCTCGCCTACCGATGCGCTGAACATGTTCTTTGGCTCCGATCTGGAGTACCTGATCATGGAAGACATTCTGGTAGTCAAAGACGGCGTGGAAGGATCTGGACTTGACTGAAACACTGATCAGCGTCGTGATTCCCGCATACAACTATGCCCATTCCCTGCGTCGCGCAGTGAAATCGGTATTGGCGCAGATTCATGACGCTTCTGCTGATCTGCTGGTGATAGATGACGGTTCCACCGACAACACATCAGAGGTGCTCGCGAGGCTTTCCGCCGAGAACCCTGGGCGCTTTCGAGTGCTGCATAAGCCCAATGGTGGGTTGTCTTCAGTACGCAACCGCGGCATAGAAGAAACCACAGGTCTGTACCTGGTGTTTCTTGACGCAGATGACGAAATGGCCCCGGGTGCACTGGCGGGGCTCGCCAGTCATATCGCACGCCATCCCGACACTCATTTGGTGATCGGCGCGCACTGGTCGATGTTCGCCGATGGCCGACGCAGTTTGCAGGTTGCCAAGCCGCTACCGGCGGCGGCACGACAGAGAGTCAAAGGCTATTTGCTGGACAAGACCTTCTCCATCTCAAACGGTGCCTGTGCCATGCATCGCGACGTGTTTGCGCCGGGTAACTATCCCGAGCATCTGCGCAATGTCGAAGATCTTCCCGTCTTCGCTCAGGTCCTGGCGCGCTTTCCCTGCACGGTGCTGGATCAGCCGCTGGCGTTCATTTACAAACACTCCGACAGCATGCGTCATGACTTGCGCCAGAGCCTGGCGGCGGGCACCGTGCAAGTGGTGTGCGAGGTGTTCTCGGCCCAGCGGATGCCCGTTGAGTTTCATGACCTGCGTCAGGCATTCATGGCGCAGCGTTGCCTCTCATTGTTTCGTGATTGTTATTCCCACGGCGAGTACACACTGGCCAGGAAGTTTTATTTCATGGCGTTGAAGGCGCACTGGCGCACGTTCGCGCGCTGGTCATATACACGCAAAGCCTTGCGTTCGTTGTTTCGATAACCGGTTTCAGTTTTGCGCATGTAGCTGAGGGAAGGTAATGAAAGCGGCAGTTGTTAAAACCGGCGCCCAGGTCTCCGGGTGGGTCCGCGAGCATCCGGTTCGGCTGGCATTCCTGGGCAGCATCCTCCTTTCGCTGATTGCAGTCCTGGGCACCGCAACAGTCGGGCGTGACGCAGCCCTGTACATCGATATCGCGCAACGAGTCGCCGAGCACGGCACGCAAGCTGCCTGGCAATCCTTTGACTGGCCGTGGTTCTCCCTCCTGCTGGCCGGTACCCACCTCGTGCTGCACCTGCCTCTGGAGCTGAGCGCCTACCTCTGGTGTGGCCTTTTCTTCGCCGGCGTCAGCGCTTTGATGGTTGATTGCGTTCGTCAGCGTTCGGCAGCGCTCGCCCCTTGGGCCTGCCTGGTGATGCTGGCAATGCCAGCCGTTAACTCGTTTCGCAACGACATCATTCGTGAATGCGGCTTCTGGTTCTTCTGCACGCTGGCGATCTGGCTCTCACTGCGTTGGGATGCCCGTGGCGGCTGGCTGCGCGCAGCTTTTATCCACGTGGCGATCCTCTGCGCCATGTTGTTCCGGCTTGAGGCGCTGCTGCTGATCCCGGCATTGGCGCTCTGGCAATTGCCGGGATTAAGGGATGCTGCCAGCCGCAAGCAGGTGTTTCAGTTTGCACTGCTGCCAGCGCTTGGCTTAATCGCGGTGGTGATCTCAGGCGCGTTCCTGTCCGGACGCCTGATGATCTATCTGGATATGCTCAATCCCCACACTGTTCTGGCGTCCTTTGATCTGCTGTCGAACCAGTTCGCCAACTCCCTGATCAACAAGTATTCGCAGGACGAAGCCGGACGCATCATTTTCTTCGGCATCCTGGCCTCCATGCTGATCACTTTCGTCAAACTGATGGGCCCCTTCGCGTTGCCGTTCGTGCTGCGCAGGAACTGGGGCGTGTTGGGTGCATACTGGCGCGATTATCGGCCCTTCGCCTGGGCGGCGCTGCTGTACCTGATCGTGCTGGTGCTGTTTTATGTCAAAGAGCAGTTCATGAACAGCCGCTACATGAGCTTTCTGAGTCTGCTTTTTGTGCCGTTAATGGCAATGGGATTGGCATCGTTTGTTGGGCAGTTCCCGCGCCTCGGCAAGGCGCTTGTTGTTGTAGCGCTGCTCGTGATGCTCTCAAACGTGATAACGACCGGTGCCGGGAAGACCCATTACGTGGAGGCAGGCCGCTGGATGTCGACCCACGTCGAGGCGAGCGCTACGGCCTTCGTTGACGACGGGCGCATCAGTTATTACGCCGGCCGAGGTTATGTGATTCCGGGGTTGACTCGGGAGCAAGCGATGTCCCCGCAGCACGCGGACGAGTATCAATACTTCCTTATCGACGCCAAAGAGAACGAGCCATGGCTCGTCGAGTGGCTTGAAGCACGCCATCTCAGGGTGTTGGCGCACTTTACCAATCGCAAGGGCGCAACCGTTCTGGCTATCGGTCGATAGGGGCGGTCAGCAGCAGTTGCAGGCGCTCGGTCATTGTCGACTGTCTGTCAGTCGGCATACCTTGGGTATAACCCTGCAAAAACGCCGCGCCCTGATCACTGCCAAGCAGCCACTGCTTGTCCTGTTCGTAACGTAATAAGTGGGCGAAGTTGCGCAGGCGCTTGCTGTCACTCAACGCGAGTTTCTGGCAGCGCAGGTCCGCGATGTCGATCAAGCCGAGTTCATTGGCCGGCGTGAGCACAACGTTCCCCAAGTGCAGCGAGCGAAAGTAAACGCCGCGATCGTGCAGGTGAGCGATAAACGTACCCAGGTCAGCACGCAATGGTGCTCTTTCAACGTGCTGGTTCAGCACCTGGCGGATGGTCAGGCCGGGCAGTGGCGTATAGCGCACGCCGTCGCGGCTGATGCTGGCAATTCGGTAGGTGGCGATGACATCGGGGCAGGGAATGCCGCGCTTTTTGAGAGCGTCGATGTTGTCGGCGAAGCGTTTCGCATAGGGGAACAACAAGGCCGAGCTAATCAGGCGCTTGCGGCGGAACAGTTTGAGAATGGTGCCGTCCTCAAGCAACAGAACCTTGTCCCCGGATCCGTCCGCTTCGAGCACGGTGGCGTTTTCTCGCAAGGCTAGATAGGCGCTGTGTTCCATTGGGTGCATCGGCATACTTACCTGAACAAATGCGGCATGTTACCCGAGTCCGCCCCGCTTGGGTCGCAGCAGGGGTCGACAAATATGGGTTGTGCTACCATGCCCGCCTAATTTTTTCGTGCGGATTCCCATGAGCAGTCCTGATCCTCAAGCTAAAACGACCCTGGCGATTTACTTCCGCCTGTTGACCTATGTGCGGCCGTATATAGGCCTTTTCTGCTTGAGCATTGTCGGCTTTCTTATCTTTGCGTCTACCCAGCCGATGCTCGCCTATATCCTCAAATACTTCGTCGATGGCCTGTCCAATCCCGAAGCCAGTCTGTTCCCCGGCAACCCTTATATTGGCCACCTGCAATTGCTGCAGGCGGTGCCGCTGATGATCGTTCTGATCGCAGCGTGGCAAGGTGCCGGCTCGTATCTGGGCAACTTCTTTTTGGCCCGCGTCTCCCTCGGGCTGGTGCATGACCTGCGGGTCGTGCTGTTCAACAAATTGCTCACCCTGCCCAACCGCTTTTTCGACAACAGCAACTCCGGGCACCTGATCTCGCGCATCACGTTCAACGTGACCATGGTCACCGGCGCTGCCACCGACGCGATCAAAGTCGTGATTCGTGAGGGCATGACGGTCATCTTCCTGTTCGGCGCGCTGCTGTGGATGAACTGGAGACTGACACTGGTGATGCTGGCAATACTGCCGCTCATCGCCGTCATGGTGAACAGCACCAGCAAGAAGTTTCGCAAGCAGAGCAAGAAGATTCAGGTGGCCATGGGCGACGTGACCCACGTGGCGTCGGAGACTATCCACGGCTATCGCGTGGTCCGCAGCTTTGGCGGTGAAGACTATGAAAAGGCCCGCTTCGAGAAGGCCAGCAGCAGCAACACCAAAAAGCAGCTGGCGATGACCAAGACTGGCGCCGTTTACACGCCAATGCTGCAACTGGTGACCTACAGCGGCATGGCCATCGTGATGTTCCTTGTCCTTTATCTTCGCGGCGATTCGTCGGCGGGCGATCTGGTGGCCTACATCACCATGGCTGGCCTGCTGCCCAAGCCGATCCGCCAGTTGTCTGAAGTCAGCTCCACTATCCAGAAAGGCGTCGCCGGTGCTGAGAGCATCTTCGAGCAACTGGATGAGCAGACAGAGCAGGACCTGGGCACCGTAGAGCGCAACAAGGTTTCAGGCCGTCTGGAGGTCAAAAACCTTACGTTTACCTATCCGGGGACGGAAAAGCGCGTGCTGGACGACGTGAGTTTCGTTGCTGAAGCCGGCCAGATGGTCGCGTTGGTGGGCCGCTCCGGCAGCGGCAAATCCACGTTGGCGAGCCTGATCCCGCGTTTCTATGATCACGTGCAGGGCCAGATCCTCCTTGATGGCGTCGAGACCCAGGACTACACCCTGCGCAGCCTGCGCCGTCAGATTGCGCTGGTGAACCAGAACGTCACGCTGTTCAACGACACCATCGCCAACAATATCGCTTATGGCGATCTGGCCGGCGTGCCGCTGGAAGAGATCAAGAAAGCCTCGGCCGATGCCTACTCCGACGAGTTCATCGACAAGTTGCCTCAGCAGTACCAGACCCTCGTCGGCGAGAATGGCGTGCTGCTGTCTGGCGGTCAGCGTCAGCGGCTGGCGATTGCTCGCGCGCTGCTGAAAAATGCGCCGCTGCTGATTCTCGACGAAGCGACTTCGGCGCTGGACACCGAATCCGAGCGTCATATCCAGAAGGCGCTGGAGAAAGTCATGCAGGGCCGTACCACCCTGGTGATCGCCCACCGCCTGACCACCATCGAAAAAGCCGACGTCATTCTGGTGATGGACGAAGGCCGAATTGTCGAGCGCGGCTCCCATGACGAGCTGCTGGCCAAGAACGGTTACTACACGCGCCTGCACGCCAAACAGTTCGAAGAAGACGAGCCTGCCGAAATCGACCGGGCAGTCGATGCATGCTGAGTCACTTGCGCGCATGGCGTGAGCGAGGCTGGACCCCGATCGATGCAACGACCTACGCCACCGCGTGGCAGCAATTCGGCGGCAGCGTAGCCACGCACCCGCAGGTGATCGAGCGTCTGGCCGGGCTTGCGGATATTCCGGTGCGTTATCTGGGGTGGCTGCAAGATGGCAACGTCGTCGCTGCGGTTGCCTGCTGGGGCCGGGATCTGGCGCTGGCGAAGAAGGTACTCAAGCAGCGTGATCGGCGGGTGTTCGATCTGGGCAACGCAGAAATCATTCTGCCGATCGCCCCGGGTGTGACCGTTCCTGTGCGCCAGCGCATGAGCTACGTATCGGAGCTGAACGCCGGTCAGGTCGACACCCTCAAGCCTCAAGCCGAGAGCCTGGCGATCGCCCGCGCGCCCGAGGACTATTCCAAGAAATTCCGCTACAACCAGCGCCGCGAACAGCGCTTGCTTGAAGAGGCGGGCGGGGTCGTGCAGCCGATGCTGGATTTCACGTCCGAGGAACAAGCGCGCATTTACTCAAGCCTGTTTCATGCGCGCTGGGGCTTCGACGTGCCGGGCAAGGATCACCTGGCCAAGGTGTTCGAGGTGATGCGCGAGTTCATGACCGGCTCGATGATTCTGCTGGAAGGCAAGCCCATTGCCGCTCAGGTCCTCTACAGAGTCGAGTCGCCACATTGGGTTTCGGTGGAATACATCAACGGCGGTGTCGATCCGGCCCATCAGGCGCTGAGCGCCGGCAGCGTGCTCAGCTTCGTCAACACCCAGAACGCCTGGGCTGACGCGAGGGCGGTGAACAAGCCATTGCGCTATTCCTTTGGCCGCTCCGATCGCGAATACAAAGACCGCTGGTGCCAGACGGTGCCTGTCTACAAGGTTGGATGACATGTCCGGGCGCAAGCAGCAGCTTCTGAAACGACATCGGCGCAACAAGCGTCTGGCGCTGATCATCGGTCTGGTGCTGCTGATCGGCATTGGCATCTGGGTCGCGTGGTGGCTGGTGCCTTTGCTGATTGTCGCTGCCTGGGTGGCCCACGAGGCCTGGTTCTCCGACCATCTGTTTTATTCGCCCAAGTGCGATTACCACTATCAGTTTCCCGACGCGGCCCAGGCGCAGGCCGTTTCCGTGGTCAATGGCATGCTGCAACTGAGTGAGCCGTTGGCCGAAGGCGAAACGCTGCTGCTGGAGCTTGATCTGCGCAGCAGCTGGCTCGGTCGCTGGCTGGACCCTTACGTGTTGGCAGGCGACGACCGCCAGGATTTCGAACGAGGGTTTGCCGGGCGTCGCTACGTGAACCTCACCGGTCAGCGAGACGTGGTCGCAGACAGCACGTTGCGCCTCAAAGGCGGGTTTTGCCGCATCGCCGATACGGGCCGTTTGTACGTGCTGAGCAACCCGGACTACCGTCAGCAGCGGTTGATGGTACTCGCACCCCACGCTGACGATGCCGAACTGGCAGCCTTTGGCCTGTACAGCCAGGCCGCTGATTGCAGCATCGTTACGGTGACTCAGGGCGAAATCGAGGCCGAACGCTACGAACAACTGGGGCTGAACCGCGCCGATGCCGCGCGGCTCAAGGGTCGTCTGCGTACGTGGGACAGTCTGGCGATTCCGTTGTGGGGCGGTGTGCCGCAGAGCCAGTGCGTGCAACTGGGCTACTACTGCCTGCAACTGCCGGCCATGGCGCAGTCGCCGGATCAGCCGTTTGGCTCTCGCGATTCGGCAGAGACCGACATCCGCAGCGCGCGGCAGCACAATCCGTTGCCGTTGCCAGGGGATCAGGACGGCGCGCCGACCTGGAACAATCTCGTGGCCGACCTCGCTGCGCTGCTGGACGCCTATCGCCCGGACGTCATTGTCATGCCGCATCCGCAACTCGACCCCCACGCCGACCACATCGCCACGACTCAAGCGTTATATGAAGCGGTGAGCAGAAGCGCGCACACGCCCGAGGTGGCGCTGTTCTACGCCAACCACCTGCACGACAACGACCGCTGGCCCATGGGGCTGGCCGGTAAAGGTGTCGCGCTGCCGCCGTTTGTCGAAGCGCCTTCGGTTGGTCAATTCTGGAGTACGTCGCTCAGTTCGGACGTTCAACTCGATAAGGCCATGGCCCTGGCGATGCAGCATGACCTGCAGGGGTCGCCACCCCTGAAGAGGCGCCTGCGCCGGCAGATTCAACGCTGGCTGGCCGGTCGCGAATGGCCGCTGACGGGAGACGACGAATTCTTCCGCAAGGCCGTACGGCGGCATGAGGTGTTTTGGGTCCGGCGCTTTCCGCGCCCGTAACTGCAACAGTCGATGCACCATTTAAAGCGCCATTTGAAGCGCTGTTTGAAGCACTAAGGGATTCGAGGCCAACCGGCCAGCCAGCGCTGATCGCTGTGCTAAGATTCCGTCCTTGTCCATTTCTGCCACGGGTTGTTCGATGAAGTTGTCCATGCCGCGTTTTGATCAGGCTCAAGTGTTAGTTGTCGGCGACGTCATGCTCGACCGCTACTGGCACGGTGGCACTTCCAGAATCTCCCCTGAAGCGCCGGTTCCGGTGGTCAAAGTCGACCAGATCGAAGACCGTCCGGGTGGCGCGGCCAACGTGGCGTTGAACATTGCAGCGCTGGGCGCCAAGGCGTCACTGGTCGGCGTCACCGGCACCGACGAAGCCGCCGACAGCCTGGGCAACAGCCTCAAGGCCGCTGGTGTGATCGCCAGTTTCCAGCGCATCGCTCATCAGCCCACCATCGTCAAATTGCGCGTCATGAGTCGGCACCAGCAGCTGCTGCGTATCGACTTCGAAGAACCCTTTGCCACTGATCCCGAGGCCCTGAGCCGGGACGTTGATGCCTTGCTCGATGGCATCAAAGTTCTGGTCCTGTCCGACTACGGCAAAGGCGCGCTGAAGAATCACCAAGTCCTGATCAAGGCGGCCCGGGACCGGGGCATTCCCGTTCTGGCCGACCCGAAGGGCAAAGACTTCGCGATCTATCGCGGTGCCAGCCTGATCACGCCCAACCTCAGTGAATTCGAGTCCATCGTCGGCCATTGCGTCGACGAGGCAGAGCTGGTCGCCAAAGGCGGGGCGCTGATGAAGGACCTCGATCTGGGTGCGTTGCTGGTCACCCGTGGCGAACACGGCATGACCCTGCTGCGTCCGGATCAGCCGACCCTGCATCTTCCGGCCCGCGCGCGTGAAGTCTTCGACGTGACCGGCGCTGGCGATACGGTTATTTCCACGCTGGCAGCGGCCATTGCAGCGGGCGAGGAGCTGCCTCATGCAGTCGCCTTGGCGAACCTTGCGGCGGGCATCGTCGTAGGCAAACTGGGCACCGCCGCGATCAGCGCACCCGAGTTGCGTCGCGCCATCCAGCGCGCCGAAGGTTCCGAGCGCGGCGTGCTGACCCTCGATCAGTTGCTGCTGGCGATTGACGATGCCCGTGCCCACAACGAAACCATCGTGTTCACCAACGGCTGCTTCGACATTCTGCACGCCGGCCACGTCACCTACCTGGAACAGGCCCGCGCGCAGGGGGACCGGCTGATCGTGGCCGTCAACGACGACGCGTCGGTCAGCCGCCTGAAAGGCCCGGGACGCCCGATCAACAGCGTGGATCGACGCATGGCGGTGCTGGCAGGTCTGGGCGCGGTGGATTGGGTGATCAGCTTCCCCGAAGGCACCCCGGAAAACCTCTTGGCCCACGTGCGTCCGGACGTGCTGGTGAAGGGCGGCGACTACTCGGTTGACCAGGTCGTCGGCGCTGACATCGTCGCCTCTTATGGCGGCACCGTGAAAGTGCTGGGTCTGGTCGCCAACAGTTCAACGACAGCCATCGTCGACAAGATCCGCAGTCAGGACTGATCCGATGCTCACAGTGAAGAGTGGCAGTCTGTTGCCGCTGCCATTTATGTATTCGCAGTTCGGTATATGAACAAATGAAAGTCATGTTACTGGTGATGGATGAGCAGCGCGTCATCCTGGACGGGTTGTACGACACCGTGCGGCAGCATTGTGACGACTGCGTCATCTTTCGCCTGAGCAAGCAACAGCAACTGAATCTCGGGACATTTCTGGCCTCGGTCGACTATCAGAACTACGACCGGGTAGTGATCTTCTCCCGGGTCAAACGGCTCGCTCGCCAGCGCGCGGTGCTCAAGTGCATTCCGGGGCTGATTTTTCTTGAGCACGATGCTTATCAGAATTACATGAGCGCAAGCAAATACCACGGCATGTATTCGCGCCTGTACCGGCAGCTGCCGTGGAGTCGCGCGTTGCTGTCGGGCGCGGTGGTGGCGCGGCGCATGCGCGGCGAAGGCCTCGATGCGGTGTTCGTGTCCAAAGGCTACGACCAGGAAATGCTGCGCAACCTCGGCAAGCCTCGGGACATTCCGGTGGGCTTTCTGGGCAGTCTGAAAAGCCGTGAGTATTCAGAGCGCAAGCAGTTGGTGGAGAACCTCGCGCAGCGCGCCGGCGTGCTGGTGACGCGCACGGCCTCTGGTGCCGAGTACCTTGAAACCCTCAATCGCATCAAGATTTTCGTCAGTGCCGACATCGGCATGGGCGAGTTCATGATCAAGAATTTTGAAGCCATGGCCTGCGGTTGCGTGCTGCTCGCGTGGAGTCAGGGCGAAGAGGACGATCTGCTGGGTTTCGAGGAGGGGCGCAACGTCATGTTCTACCGCTCCGAAGACGAAGCCGTCGAGAAGATCCGGCTGCTGCAGAGCGACCCCGATCTTGCTGAGCGCATCGCTGGCGAAGGGCAAAGATTCGCCGAAGAGCGGTATGCCTTTGCCCGCGTCGGGCGCGATCTGGCCGATGAAATTCAGCGGCCAATGCGCCCGTGGCAGCGTCCATCGGCGCTGATCCGTGGCTGGGTCAAATTGCGCCATGGCATGCAGGTGCCCGCCTGATGCCGCCGCCGTCCAACCACGACAGCGCCGCCCCCAGTGAACCCCTTGTATTGCCGGGCGCCGACCAAGACGTATTCGGCGCGCTTCCCCCTGCGCTGCGCCAGTGCCTGGCGAAGGCTGCACGGGTCATTCTCATTGCCAACAACCCTGCCATCTCCCAGGCCGATTTCGATGCCTTGGGCGTGGGCGCCGACGATGTCGTGATCAGCTTTAATCTGTGCATCAAGGCCGCGCTCCTGAAGCCTGAAAGCGTCAACCTGTTCGTCCACGGTTTTAACGCGCCGGACTGCTACTTCTTCGGACTGCCTGCCTCGACGGGCGTCACGCAGCTCGCCGCCCAGCCTGGTGCGCGCTGCTTCACGCTGCTGGTGGGCTGCGCCGTGCCGCTGTGTCCGCTGCCTGACGTTGCGCTGTATTGGGACCGCATTCCTTTGCCGGCACTGGCCGAGCACTATCCGGTCGATCGCCCCAACGGCAAGCGCTTCGTCGGGCCCTCCACAGGGTTCAACGTGCTGGTGCTGCTCGACTGGCTGCGCGCTCATGCCGGTTACCCTTACAGGCTCATGACGCTGGGTTTTTCCAACGAAGCCGGCAAACTCTGGGGTGGGCACGCCTGGGACTATGAGCGCAACTGGCTGCTGGGCGCGGACGTCGAAGTGATCGCCCTCAAGCCCCGCAGTTGGTGGCGCAAGCTGCTATTTAGTAAATGAACAAGCCCGTCCGCCGCTTGAGCGCGCGTGTCCAGGCGCATCGCCATTGATCCCGGAGAGTTTGTCAGTGCTGAACATTGCGGTCGCGTTTTTTGGTATCCCGCGAAACTCGGAGATCTGTTTTCCTTCCATTGAGGAAAACGTCCTCGGCCAGTTGCCGAAGGGCAGCAACGTCAAATGCTTTTACCACCTCTACAAGATCGACGAAGTGCACAACCAGCGCTCGGCGGAGAAGGGTGAGCTGAAGGCTCAGAACTACGACGTTTTCCAACCGATGACAGGGTTTCTGGAGTCCACCGACGGCGTGCTGGATCGCTGGGATTTCGAGCGGGTCAAGGCGATGGGCGATACCTGGGGCGACGAGCACGTTTCCCTGCGCAATCTGATCTATCAGCTCAACTCACTGCACACCGTTACGGGCATGATGAAGTCGTTCGATCCCGACTTTGTGGTGTTCGTGCGCCCGGACAACTTCTTCCATTCGCCGCTGCCGGACTATATTTTTCATTCGCCCCACGCACGACGGCTGAACGCCTACATTCCGGACTGGCAGTGGTGGGGCGGGCTGAATGATCGTTTCGCCATTTGCGGCCGTGACGTCTATCGCGCCTATGGCAAACGGATCGAGCGCATCTTTGAGTTCTGCGAAGCAACAGGGCGCAAGCTGCACTCGGAGCGCTTGCTCAAGTACGTGTTGCTCAAGGCGGATGCCCGGGTGTGTACGCTGCCGACCACTGCCTCCCGTGTGCGCATCACCGGCGCCTTTGCCGAAGAGTCGTTCTCGCCCAAGCGCGGGATGGGCAAACGCGAAAACCGCTATTTTCACTTATTCGCCACGCTGCGCACCTGGCGTGACAAACGCCTCGCCGAGAAGCGTTAAGCGCGGCTTACTTGTGCAGGCCGCTGCGAACCAGTCTGACCAGCCGTCGCGCTTTGATCCGCAGCTTGGTCAGCCCTGACTTGGGCTTCTTCTTCGGCGTCATGCCCTGCTGCACCAGCCAGTCCTTCCAGCGAATCCGCTCCTCGCGCACCACCCAGCCCTCCTGGGGCGCGAAGCTCTCGGCCAGATAAAGCCCACGTGTACCGGCAGGCGAGAGCTTGTCGTTCTTCAGGGTGTACAGCTCGGGCAGGGGCGAGCCGTTTTCAAGCGGCATCAGATACAGATCCGGCTTGCTGCGATTGAGGCGCGCCACCAGCTCGTTGTTCTCCAGGCTCTCATCGACGTGGAAAAGGCTCAACGGACGAGCCTCTTTCGGCACCTCCAGGCGCATGTCATAGATCAACTGCAGTGAAGCGGTCGGCAAATGCACGTAAGCGCGTGGCCGCTCGATCAGGGTCAGGCTGCCGCAGCGTACCGGGAGTGCCGCGCCGGAAAGCGGTGTGAGACGAAAGGGCATCGCTTCGCGGTAATGCAGCGCTGCCGCATAGGGCGCTGGCAGCCAGGTTTCATTGAAGCGCCCGCCGAGCCAGCCTTGGGGCGTCTCGATCAGGCATTCCTCGGCCACTTCCTGCACCGCCGTGTGCAAGGGCAGGTTAAGCTCGTGGGCGGGTACGTAGCCGGAGATCAGCTTGAGCACCACATCGCCACGGTCCTGACGGCGCTGGCGAACCAGCACCCAGTAATCGCGGTTCTGCCACCGCAGCGTCAGGCGTACCGAGACGCCGAGATTGGCCAGCTCGGTGGAAAACCGTTCGCTGTCTTCTACGTCGATCTTGCGACGCCGCGCCAGGGTCTGGGTGAAATTCAGCGGCATCCCGACGCTCTGATAGGTCAGGCCTTCAGGGGTGGCTTCGACAAATAACGGCAGGGTCTTGAAGTTGCTGGGGTTTTTCCGAATCAGGGTTCGCGGCATATCGGCTCCTTCTTGCGTTGGGGTCGGCCGTGCGTTTCAGGGCTGACGACGGATCACGGCAGCGGCGGTTGCCACGTTATGGGCCAGATGCAGCGGGTTGATGGTGCCGACGATAGCACCGGTCACGCCGGGGTGTTCAAACAGCAGCTCGAAACTGGCACGCACAGGATCGACACCGGGACTCAGGCAAACGTGCCCGCTGGCCAGTGCTTTTTTGACCAGCACCCCTTTGCCGTGTGCAGCAGCGTAGTCGAGGACCGGCTTCTCGCCCTGTTCGTTGAGGTTGTACGTGACCATCGCACAGTCGCCGCCCTGCAAGGCCAGCAACCCGCCTTCGACGGTCTTGCCGGAAAAGCCGAACCCGCGAATCTTGCCCTCGCGCTTGAGCTCGGCCAGGTTCTGATATACGGCGCATTCATTGAGCACGTGCAGGTCGTTGCCGTCGGAATGCACCAGCACCAGATCGATGAAGTCGGTTTCCAGGCGCTGCAGGCTGCGCTCCACCGACAGCCGCGTATGTTCGGCGCTGAAATCGTGCCGTGACTGACCTGCTTCAAATTCCTCGCCGACCTTGCTGACGATCACCCAGTCCTTGCGCTGGCCGCGCAGCAGCGGGCCGAGGCGCTCTTCGCTGCGCCCGTACGCCGGGGCGGTGTCGATCAGGTTGATGCCCAGATCCCGGGCCAGCTTCAGCAGCATCCGCGCCTCGACGTCGTCGGGAATCTTGAAGCCATTGGGGTACTTCACGCCCTGATCGCGGCCCAGCTTCACCGTGCCCAGCCCCAAGGGAGAAACATTGAGGCCGAGGGTGCCGAGCGGTCGATGCAGATCGTGCAGGGTGTTCATGGCAGCAGTTGATCCCAGACAGGAATGGCGAGGGGCGGCGTGGGGAAGTCGGTGTGCGGCGGTTGCGGGGTGGGGTGAATGTCATCCCGGGACAACGAGGCCAGCACGCGGTCGGCGAAGTCGGGTGCCAGCGCCAGCTTGGTAGGCCAGCCGACCAGTAATCGTCCCTGCTCGTCGACAAAGGCGTTATCCGGGCGTACCAGACCGCTTTGCTGCGGTTCGGCGCGGTCCACGCGTAAGGTGGCGAACTGCGCCTCGCTGAGGTCAACCCAGGGCAGCAGATTCGCGAGCTCTTTCTTTGCGGCGGCGATCTGCTCGGCGGGGTTGCGGGCAACGCCTTCGGCTTCGGCAATGTCGCCGCCCAGATACCAGACCCACTGGCCGTCTGCCGCCGGGTGCGTCGTTACCGTGATCCGTGGCTTCGGCCCGCCACCCAGGCAGTGGGCGTACAGCGGCTTAAGCGTCGGTCCCTTGACCAGCACCATATGCAACGGCCGGCGTTGCATGGCCGGCTGGCTCACGTTCAGCGCCTTGAGCAGATCAGCCATGCCTTCGCCGGCGCTTAGCACCACCCGCTGGGCGTGGATGTCGCGGCCGTCGACGCGCAAGCCGACCAGTTCGCCATCAACGCGCAGCGGCTCAATGTCTTGGCCCGCAAGCAGGCTGTCGCCCGCCAGCTCCGCCAGTTTTTTCACCAGGCTGGGGATGTCGATGACCAG
Source organism: Pseudomonas sp. HP_01 (assembly GCF_055284355.1). NCBI lineage: Bacteria > Pseudomonadati > Pseudomonadota > Gammaproteobacteria > Pseudomonadales > Pseudomonadaceae > Pseudomonas > Pseudomonas sp. HP_01. The sequence continues at coordinate 173,640 of NZ_JBTOPV010000056.1, forward strand.
CTCGGCCAGGCGGTACACCTTGCCTTTGAAGCGCGGATCCTGAAGCGCAGGCGGCAGGTCGCTGCCCTTGACCTGATCAACGCGGCCGCGCACGGCCTTGCTGGCGAAGAAACTGGTGAGATTGCCGGCGATGGTGCCGGGCGACCACAGGTAGTGAGCTTCCGAAAGCAGGCGTACGCCCGACAGGTTCAGCTCGCCTTTGCCTGCAAGCGCTTCGCGCCACCGACGCGGCATATCGGCGATCGCTTCGGATGCGCCAGAGAGCGCGCCGTGCAGCGCGTATTTGGCGCCGCCGTGGATGATCCCTTGGGATTTGAGTGTCTGGCCGCCACCCAGGCTGGCCTTTTCCACCACCACCGTCGAAAAGCCCTGATGCCGCAGTCGCGCGTTGAGCCAGAGACCGGCAACGCCCGCGCCTACAATCAGGACGTCAGTGGAAATAGCAGATGACATGGGCACCTCAAATGGCGAAACGAATGGCGGCATTATAGGGGAAGGGACTTTTCAGTAACCCCCTTAATGACCCGCCGTCTTCGAGAACAGCTGGATGACCACCACGCCTGCGACGATCAGCCCCATGCCGGCGATGGCTGGCAAATCCAGTTTCTGGCCGTAGATAAACAGTGCGGCGACGCTGACCATGACGATGCCCATGCCCGCCCACACCGCGTATGCCACGCCAACCGGAATGGTGCGCACCACCAGCGTGAGCATCCAGAACGCAATGCCGTAACCGACGATCACCAGCAGCAGCGGGATCGGCGTGCTCAGGCCTTTGACGGCTTTCATGGACACGGTGCCGATGACCTCGGCACAGATGGCGATGGCCAGCAGGTAGTACGCAGACATGGTGGAGCTCCTTTTCAATGGCCGTCATTAAAGCGGCTTACCCGGCACGGAACAACCGGCGCCTTTCGGGCTGGCGGGGTGGCGTCTGGCCAAATGCGCCGGGCATGATATGTGCGAAGCTCGATGGAAATCTGACAGCAATTGGCTGATAAACTCCGCGCCCATGAATAGAACCCTCTACAGCATCCTGTTCCACCTCGGCCTCCCCTTGATCGCCCTGCGCCTGTGGCTGCGTTCGCGCAAGGCCCCGGCCTACGCGCAGCGGGTCGGCGAGCGCTTCGCCATGGGCCTGCCCGCCATGCAGCGCGGGGGCATATGGGTGCATGCAGTGTCGGTGGGCGAGAGCATCGCCGCCGCGCCGATGATACGCGCGTTGCTGGTCCGCTATCCGCAACTGCCGGTCACCATCACCTGCATGACGCCGACCGGCTCGGAGCGCATTCAGTCGCTGTTCTCCAGCGAGCCGCGCGTCCAGCATTGCTACCTGCCCTATGACTTTCCGTGGGCCGCCGGGCGCTTTCTCGATCACATCCAGCCGAAGATCGGCGTGATCATGGAAACCGAACTGTGGCCCAATCACATTCATCAGTGTGCGAAACGCGGGATTCCAACGGTGCTGGCGAATGCGCGGTTGTCAGAGCGTTCCGCCCGTGGCTACGGACGATTCGCCCGCCTGACTCGGCCGATGCTCGCCGAGATGAGCCTGATTGCCGTGCAGACCGAAGCCGAGGCCCAGCGCTTCCGTGACCTGGGCGCTCGGCCCGAGTGCGTCACGGTGACGGGCTCGATCAAGTTCGACCTGACCATAGATCCGCAACTGCTTGAGCGGGCCGTTCAGCAGCGCGAGCAATGGCAGACCCGGCATCGGCCCGTGTGGATTGCAGCCAGCACCCATGCGGGCGAAGACGAGGTGGTGCTGGCCGCCCATCGCACGCTGATGCAAGCCTGTCCCGACGCCCTGTTGATCCTCGTGCCCCGTCACCCCGAGCGGTTCACCAGCGTGTTTGAGCTGAGCCAGCAGCAGGGACTCACCAGCGTTCGTCGTTCGACGAACGAGCCGGTGACGCCGGAAACCTCGGTTCTGGTGGGCGACACGATGGGCGAGTTGCTTTTTCTGTATGCGCTCGCCGATATCGCCTTCGTCGGCGGCAGCCTGGTGCCCAACGGCGGTCACAACCTGCTGGAACCTGCGGCACTGGAAAAGGCCGTTTTAAGCGGCCCGCACCTGTTCAACTTCCTCGAAATCGCCGCGATGCTGCGTCATGCCGGCGCGCTGGAGGAGGCCAGTGACGCGGCTGCATTGGCCGCGACGGTGCGTGACTTGATCGACCATCCCGAGAAAGCAAAGGCGATGGCCGATGCCGGGCTGGCCGTGATGAAGGCCAATCAGGGGGCGTTGCAGAGGTTGCTGGATGGGATTGGACGGTTTTTGGGCTGATGTTGGCAAGCAAGCGGTCATCTGGAGGGCTTGCGCTTAACGACGGTCGTGCGTTCCGCGCAAATCCAATGCATGAGCGCGCTTGCCCGGGTCCTGGCGGTAAGCGGTAGCAGAGTTGTTGAGCGGGTCATGAAGGTGCTACCGGTAAACCTCCCGACGATTGCCCAGTTCGATGACCAAAATGGTTAGCTCGCCGTTTTGGATATCGCAGATCACTCGTAGATCCCCAATTCGATAGCACCACAGCCCGCCCTTGGGACCTGTTAGCGCTTTGCCCACGCTGCAAGGGTCGTCTCTGATAGCTACCCGTTCGTCCATGAAGTCAAGCACGCGCCGGGCGGTTTGCTTGTCGAACTTCTTGAGCTGTTTCTTTGCCGTCTCGGTGTACTTAATCGTCCAGGCCAAGCTCTTTCCTGACATCGCTGGATGAATAAGTGGCTTCCTTGCCCTTTCGGACGCGTTCGAGTACGTCCGCTGCCAGGTAATACTCTTCAAGCTCAGGTAAACCTTGCTCGATAATTTCACGCAAATAAAAGGCTTTGGTCCGGCCGGTGCTAGCCGCGAGAACGTCGAGACGTGCTTCAGTCTCGGGGGTGAGGCGAATTGAGGTAGGCATGCGACTTCTCCGCAATACATGTATTCACTGTATCGCGCGGATGCTACTCGGGTCGCCGAAACGTTTCAATCGGCTTGTCACCGCTCCGTTGGCCGCTCAAAGTTCTTCGCCGCTTCTTTCGCCAGATCCGGCGGCAGGAAGTCTTTGTCGGGGTTGTAGTCGGCTTTCAGGAAGCGCGACAGATCCTGCAGATCCCCAGGGCTCAGCGTGCCGGCAGCCTGCTTCAGACGCAGGTTGTCGAGGATGTAGTCGTAGCGGGTGTTGTTGTAATCGCGCACCGATGCGTAAAGCTGGCGCTGTGCATCCAGCACGTCGACGATGTTACGGGTGCCGACCTGATAGCCAATTTCCGTCGCTTCCAGCGCGCTCTGGTTGGAGATGATCGACTGCTTGCGCGCCTGCACCTGCTCGACATCGGTGTTCACCGCGCGGTGCAGGTTGCGGGTGTTTTCCACCACCTGGCGGCGCAGACCTTCGCGCTGTTGTTCGCTCTGGCCGAGGCGGGCATAAGCTTCGCGGACTTGAGAACTGGTCAGCCCGCCACTGTAGATCGGGATGTTCACCTGCAGGCCAATGGTGCGTTGCTCGACGCTGCCGTGGAAACTCTGGCCGGTGTAGTTGGGGTTGGTAAAGCCCAGCGGGTCGTTATCGCCTTTCTCGTACTGCGCTACCGCATCGACGGTAGGCGCGTGGCCTGCCTTGCGCTGACGCAGCGTTTCTTCAGCGGCGCTGACGGCGTAGTTGCTGGCCAGCAAATTCAAGTTCTGCTGCGTCGCGGTGTCGACCCAGGCTTTCGCGTCGTTGGGCGTTGGAGCGAGCACCGGCAGCGTATGCACGATGCCTTCGATCGAGTTGTAATCGCGGTTGGTCAGGGTGATCAGCGCCTGAAACGCGTCATCGACCTGGCGCTTGGCGACGATCCGCGCAGCGCGGGCGGTGTCGTAGCTGGCTTGCGCCTGGAGCACATCGGTCTTGTCAGAAAGGCCGACGTCGAAGCGTTCATTGGCCTGATCGAGCTGGCGCTTGAGCGCCGCTTCCTCTGCCTTCGTCGAGGCGAGATTGTCCTGTGCACGGAGCACCGCAAAATAATCTTCAGCGCTTTGCAGAATCAGGTTCTGCTCGGTGGCCGAGAGCTGCAGGATCGCCTGCTCATTGACGTCCTTCGCCGCCTTGAGCTGAAACCAGCGGTCGGCGCGGAAAATCGGCTGACTCAAGGTCGCGCGATAGACCGTTCCGCTGCGGCTGATGACGGCCGAGGGTTGGTCAATCGACGTGCGCGTGTCATTGATATCGGCGCCACCAGAAATGTTCGGCAGCAGACCGGCGCGGGCCTGAGGCACGATTTCCTTCTGCGCGTCATAGCTGGCGCGGGCCGCCGCAAGATCGGCGTTATTGTTGACCGCTTCCTGATACACGCTCACCAACCCGGTTTTGGTAGGCAGCGGCATGTCTGCTGCCCCGGCCATCGCACTCGAAGCACACGACACGGCAATGGCCAGTGAAAGTTTGCGCAGCATAGACATTCCCTAGTAATTCAAGCGGTATGAAGACGGTGACGTTGCGTCCGATCCAGATGGCTTTGGCGACGCGTAGCGAGTGTAGTTCCAGCGGGTGGGGACAACAATCGGGCAAATCAGCCATTTAACGCGCGTTTGAATTCCGCGCTTGGCGTTTGGCCTGCGCCGCGACTAGACTGACGCCGTTCTTGTCGGGGTGCCTTGATATGAGGCTGAGATCGGATAATCCGGATCCCGTTGAACCTGATCAGGTTAGCGCCTGCGTAGGGAACAAGATTTCTCGTCTCCCGGCGAGTCCTCTTGAGTGTCGTCCGGGGTCGTCTTTGTTCAATTTCTGAACAGTCCGCGCCTCTTCGATTCTCAGCATCCATGTCGTCTCAGGGTGCATCCGTCCGTGTCCATCAGGCTCAAGCTCCGACAATTCATTCCGCTGCTGGATGATGTCTGGAGAGCCCGTGATGAGTACAACACTAAAAAACGCCAATCTGAGTGAATCCGCCCAAGTCGATTCGGGGTCGGTTCAACCCTTTACCCGCTCGCAGAAAATCTATGTTCAGGGCTCGCGTCCGGACATCCGTGTGCCCATGCGTGAGATCAGCCTGGACGTCACGCCTACAGGGTTCTCTGGAACAAACAGCAGCGGCGAAATCAACGCGCCGGTCTGCGTATACGACACCTCCGGCCCTTACACCGACCCCAACGTCATCATCGACGTGCGCAAAGGCCTGGCCGACGTGCGTTCGGCATGGATCGAGTCCCGCGCAGACACCGAGCGCCTCCCAGGGCTGACCTCCAACTTCGGCCAGCAGCGTCTGGCCGATGCCGAGCTGACCCGGCTGCGGTTCGCCCACGTGCGCAATCCGCGTCGGGCAAAGGCGGGGGCTAACGTCAGCCAGATGCACTACGCGCGTCAGGGCATCATCACCGCCGAGATGGAATACGTCGCCATCCGCGAAAACATGAAGCTGCAGGAAGCCCGCGCCGCCGGCCTGCTCACCCAGCAGCACCCAGGCCAGAGCTTCGGTGCGAGCATTCCGAAAGAGATCACGCCTGAGTTCGTGCGCGAGGAAATCGCCCGTGGTCGCGCGATCATTCCCGCCAACATCAACCACGTTGAGCTCGAGCCGATGATCATCGGGCGCAACTTTCTGGTGAAGATCAACGGCAATATCGGCAACAGCGCGCTGGGCTCGTCCATCGAAGAAGAAGTGGCGAAGCTGACGTGGGGCATTCGCTGGGGCTCGGACACGGTCATGGACCTGTCCACCGGTAAACACATTCATGAAACCCGCGAGTGGATCATCCGCAATTCGCCCGTGCCCATCGGCACCGTGCCGATTTATCAAGCGCTGGAAAAGGTCGGTGGCGCCGCCGAAGACCTGACGTGGGAGCTGTTTCGCGACACGCTGATCGAGCAGGCGGAGCAGGGCGTCGACTATTTCACCATTCACGCCGGTGTGCTGCTGCGTTACGTGCCGCTCACCGCCAAGCGCGTGACCGGGATCGTCAGCCGTGGCGGTTCGATCATGGCCAAGTGGTGCCTGGCCCATCACCAGGAAAACTTCCTCTACACCCACTTCGACGACATCTGCGAAATCATGAAGGCCTATGACGTCAGCTTCTCCCTGGGTGACGGCCTGCGCCCGGGGTCGATTGCCGACGCCAACGACGAGGCGCAGTTCGGTGAGCTGGAGACCCTCGGCGAACTGACCAAGATCGCCTGGAAACACGACGTGCAATGCATGATCGAGGGGCCGGGCCACGTGCCGATGCAGTTGATCAAGGAGAACATGGACAAGCAGCTCGAGTGCTGCGACGAGGCGCCGTTCTACACCCTTGGCCCACTGACCACCGACATCGCACCGGGTTACGACCACATCACGTCGGGCATCGGCGCGGCCATGATCGGCTGGTTCGGCTGCGCGATGCTCTGCTACGTCACGCCCAAGGAACACTTGGGATTGCCAAACAAGGACGACGTCAAGACCGGGATCATCACCTACAAGATCGCCGCCCACGCAGCGGACCTCGCGAAAGGACATCCCGGTGCGCAGATCCGTGACAACGCCCTTAGCAAGGCACGGTTTGAATTCCGCTGGGAAGACCAGTTCAACCTCGGGCTGGACCCGGACACCGCGCGCGCCTACCACGACGAGACCCTGCCGAAAGACTCGGCCAAGGTCGCGCATTTCTGCTCCATGTGCGGGCCGAAATTCTGCTCGATGAAGATCACCCAGGAAGTGCGCGAGTACGCCGCCAACCAGAAGATCAGCGCGGTGGACGTGTCGGTGGAGGAAGGCATGCGCGAGCAGGCCGAGCGGTTCCGGCAGGAAGGCAGTCAGCTTTATAAAAAAGTGTGAGCGGCAAGCGGCAAGCGGCAAGGAAAAGCGGGCGGCGATCGTTCCCACGCTCCGCGTGGTAATGCCGCCTCTGACGCTCTGCGTCAATCAGGACGCAGAGCGTCCAGGTATGCGTGCCCACGCAGAGCGTGGGAACGATCAACTATTAGTTTCCTCGGGACAACAAACGTGAACACACCCGGCACCTATTCACCCGACGCCCCCGTACCCGCCGCCAAGCGGGTGTTTGGTGGGCGCGATCTTTTCTCTCTGTGGTTTTCCCTCGGCATCGGCCTCATGGTCCTGCAGACCGGCGCATTGCTGGCGCCGGGACTGGGCATGTCCGGCTCGATGCTGGCGATCCTGCTCGGCACGCTGGTCGGCGTATTGCTGCTCGCCGCCGTTGGCGTCATTGGCAGCGACACCGGGCTATCGTCGATGGCGGCGCTCAAGCTCAGCCTCGGCAGCAAGGGCGCAGGCGTTCCGGCGATTCTCAATCTGCTGCAACTGGTGGGCTGGGGCTCGTTCGAAATCATCGTCATGCGCGACGCCGCCAGCCTGTTGGGCGCCGGCGCTTTTTCCGAAGGCAGCCTCTGGGCCAGCCCGATGCTCTGGACCATCGTCTTCGGCGCCCTCGCGACCCTGCTGGCGGTGAGTGGTCCTTTGGCTTTCGTCCGGCAAATCCTGCGCAAATGGGGCATCTGGCTGCTGTTGGCGGCGTGCGCCTGGCTGACGTTCAACCTTTTCAGCAAGGCCGACTTGACTGCGTTGTGGTCACGCGCGGGCGACGGTTCGATGCCATTTGCCGTCGGCTTCGACATTGCCATCGCCATGCCGCTGTCGTGGCTGCCGCTGATTGCGGACTATTCCCGCTTCGGCAAGCGCGCCGCTGGTGTCTTCGGCGGCACCGCGCTGGGCTTCTTCATCGGCAATTTCTGGCTGATGTCCCTTGGCGTGGCGTACACCCTGGCCTTCGCGCCGAGTGGTGAAGCCAATGCGCTGTTGCTGGCGCTGGCTGGCGCGGGGATGGGCATTCCGTTGCTGCTGATCCTGCTGGACGAATCGGAAAACGCGTTCGCCGACATTCACTCCGCTGCCGTGTCGAGCGGCCTTCTGCTGAAGGCCAAAGTCGAGCACCTCGCGCTGGCCATTGGCGTGATCTGCACGCTGATCGCCTGCTTCGCGCCGCTGGCGCAGTACCAGAACTTCCTGCTGATGATCGCTTCCGTGTTCGCACCGCTGTTCGGCGTGGTGCTAGTGGATCACTTCATCCTGCGTCGCCGCCGTCACGGCATCGCGATGACGGGCTTGCGCTGGATGACGTTACTGGCGTGGGTCGGCGGGATCTGCACCTATCACCTGCTTGCGAACCTGTATCCGGACATCGGCGCAACGCTGCCAGCGCTGGTTGTGGCGGGTGTGTTGCAGTGGGTATTGGCGCGCGGACAGGCGCCTGCATTCGGGGTCGATGTGCGGCATTAACTTAGCGGGCTGGGCCTGGAACTGAATAACCAGGCTCAGTGGCGGCGGCGACTCAAAGCGAGTCGATGTCCGGGAATCCCCAATCCGTCAGCGGTGCGAGCTGGGACAGGAAAGTAAGATGCTCGATGGTTTTGACCTTTTGTAGATGCTTCAGATCGCCTGGGCCGCCGAGTGCGAGGGCAGGGACGAAACCGTACATTTCATCGGGCTGTAGCGGGCCGAGAGTTTTTAACGCTTGTTCGAAAAGGTCTTCCAGATCGTTGGACTCTCGGTCCTGAGTCGCAAAGAAAAGCGCTATTTCGTCATTAAAGCAGTGTCGTCCTAAGGCAGGTTTAGTTGCATGAAACCGCGCATAAGGCGCGCTCAATTCCAGCCAATTCCCCGCGTGTTCATGCCAAAGATACAGTTCGCCAAAAGCACTTCTGGCAACCACATTGTAGAAGTGCGAATCGGGTATTCCTGAATCATCCAGCCACGAGCGGATCATCTCCTGATACTCCGCAGGATTGACTGTCCAGAAAAGCCCTTCGGCGTAGCCACTCCAGCCATATTCACTCCACTGTTTCAATAGCTGTTCGGGGAGTTTATCTGCGTATTTGTTCAGCGAAGAGAGAGGCACCTCTCTGCGCCCCATAGCTGGCCCCAACGTCTCGAGGAAATACTCGTAGTATTCTTCCATATTCATCCCTATCTGCAGCGTTCTAATCTAGCGTTAATTTTGGTCGTGGCGAGGTCCTGCGTAGCGATTCCCTTTGCTAGTTTATCGAGGCCTCCGATCCGTTTACGCCACTGCGCTCCTATGCTGGCGTTTACGGATCTGTCTCCAAAATCAGATATGAGATCCTTGCCTCCGGCGAACAGGTCTGGATTGTGGAGAGCAGCCAGTGTGGCCATTTTCTGGTCTACCACGGTTTGGCCAGTTTTACAGCTTCACGATAGCTAATTCCTGTTTTTTGAAATTCCCGACTCATCTCTCGGGAAAGTGTCTTAGCGAGTTTTTGCCTAGCCTGCTTCGCCACCCTCGGATCCCTAACCTTATACCCAGCTTTGAACGCCTCCCGCCCCCGCAAATACTCATCCACCGTCAAATCATTTAACCCTTTTTCCTGTCCACCCAGCTGCCTGTCGAACTCGGGAATTTTGCTGTAGTGCAGGTTGCTCGCGTTAAAGCATGGCACCTTGTATTCCGGCATGCCCAGCGGTTTCTTCCCGCCCGGTCGATCGGTTTCACGATGGCTGTCGGACCTAGGCTCCGGTGTGGTCGAGCCACCTGCCCGAGCCCCGGCGGGCTGCAAGTCAGGCCGCCCCTTAAGACCCTCTTCATGCTTGACCATCCACTGCGCCAGCCGCGCGCCTTTTCTGCTGGCGCGCATTTGGCCAGCCAGTAGCGCGATGTCGCCGCGACCTCGGGTCAAATACTCAACCACCGCGCCGAGCAGCAGGATTACCACTTCCGTGTGCCCGCGGGCGATGTGGTGTGCCGCTTGATCGACAACCCACGGGTCGTCCTGTGAAATCGGGTTTAGCCCATCGTTGCCTCGGGTCCCGTCCCAAGCGACCTCGATACCGCGCACGTAGTGGTCCAGCAGCGCAGGCAGACCTTGTACGAAAAACTCGGCGACCGACGCCAGCCCAAGCACGCCGAGAATCCAGCTGCTGGCTTGCAACCCGATCGCCATGCCAGCGAATGCGCCGGGCCCCGCGCCTACGCCACCTGCCAGAGCGCCCACCCCCGCACCCATCGCGGCGCCGGCCAGGACGCTGCCGACAATGATCATGGCCATGTCGCCGACGACGCCCATCAGATCAAACAGCACTTCGGATATGTCGAGGTCTGCGAATCGCTTTCGCAGTAATGCGCTGGCTTCAAATTCGGCGCGGTAAAAAGCAGTTCTGATGTTGTCGACACGACGCAATACAAGTTCGACCGAAAGCGCGTGTTCATTCAGATAACTTCTGAAGTGACCTTGGCCTCTACTGTTGATTTCATCTCTTAGCCGGTCTTCAATCTCAAACCTTGACGGCAGGATATTCCATAAGCGCATCCCGTCTCCCTGACAGTTCCAAAAAGTTCAGTGTGGAACTTAATGATTAAGTCGGGATAGCGTCAATAAACAAGAAGTTTAATAATGGCGAGGTCGGGAAGTGTATCTGTTTAAAGTATTAGTTTGCGGGTGGGAAAGTGTATGTAGGAAGTGGCGAAGTATAAGAGTTATTTAAATGAGGCGTTTGCAAGAAGGGGTGTTACAAGATAACGCCGGCGCCTTTTCGAGCGCCGGCCCAGGTTCAACCAATCAGCTCCGGCCCGGAAACAGCTCAGGCTTGACGATGCCGTTCAACTGCGGATACGGGATCTTCAGCTCGATGTGGCCCATGGCGTAGGGGGCGATGGTTGTCACCGGGTACTTGAGGATCACCGCACCGTACGTCAGAGCAATGTTGGAAGTTTGCTTGAAAGGCCACATGTTCTGGAACTCGGTGTCCTTGTCCAGCTTGCTGCTGATCAGCCAGGCCTGATGAGCCAGGCGGGCCTTGTCCCAGAATGCAGCTTCCTGACCCGGGACCAGCATGTCCGCGAGTGTCAGCACGCGCTGCTGCTGGCGCGAATAGTTGATGAACGCGCGGCCTGGATTGCCCTGGCCGCTGCCAGAATCAACGTAGCTGGACAGCTCGACGACCACGATTCCGTCATGCTGCTCACGTACTTTGGCCTGCAGGTAGCTGCTGTTGCGCGCTGGTGCGCGGCTCAGGTATTGCTCCTGATAGGCCTTCAGCGTTGGCGGCACCGGACCATCGCTGTCGCTGCGGGTCAGTTGCAGCAGCGTGCGCTGAACGATCTCGTCAAGTTTCGGCTCATCGGGGAAATGCACGGTGTCGATGTTTACCAGCGGGCAATCATCGGTGGTGCAGCCGGGCTTGATCAGCTCGGAGGCGTCGCGCTGAACGGTCAGCGGACTGCGCAGATTGGGTTGGAACAGGCTTTGGCAGGCGCCCAAAATCAGGGCCACGCAGGCCAGTGAAATGATCTTCAGAAAAGACATGTTGATCCTTGGCATCGGCATAAGGGGGCGTCACGTGGAGGTAACGGCAACGTCCTTCGACTGTGGGTGGCGCAATCAGTTCGCCATCGGGCGGATTAGAGTGCTTTCCCCGGCGGTCGTCTACCCCGGGGACCGGTTTTGCGAATTCAAAGGGCTGCATCCCGCACCACAGCGCGTTAGGATGGGCCCGGACACAGTGCTCAAGCAGTGAGAAATCTATGACGGATAGCAACAGATCGACGCCGACGAATTACGAAATTAAACACCGTGAGACCTGCTTTAAAGGGTTTTACCAGCTCGACCGTCTTCAGTTGCGCCACGAATTGTTCGCGGGCGGCATGGGCCCGGAAATCAAGCGCGAACTGTTCGTTCGCCACGATGCGGTCTGCGTGCTGCCCTACGATGCCAAACGCGATGAAGTCGTGCTCATCGAGCAGTTCCGCGTCGGCGTTATCGGCAAGCATGAAAACCCCTGGCTGATTGAAATGGTCGCCGGCCTGATCGATAAAAAAGAGGAGCCCGAGGAGGTTGCTCACCGCGAGGGACAAGAGGAAGCTGGGCTGACGTTCAACGCCCTTTGGCCGATCACCAAATACTTTCCATCGCCGGGCGGCAGCAACGAATTCGTGCATCTGTACCTGGGCAAATGCGACAGCGAGGGAGCGGGTGGGCTGCACGGGCTGGTGGAAGAAGCCGAGGACATCCGGGTTTCGGTCTGGTCATTCGACGACGCGATGCAAGCCGTCAGGGACGGGCGCATCGTCAACGCCGCAACTATTATTGCAATGCAATGGCTGGCGCTCAATCGCGCCGAAGTAAGGGGGCTATGGTCGTGAATCTTCTGCGCGAGCGCTACCGTGTCGACCTCGCCGGGCTGCAAGCCGCCTGCGAGGCGAACTACGCGCGCTTGATGCGTTTGCTGCCCGATATGCGCAATCAACAACGCTCACGCCGCGTCGCCGTAACCCAGGGCGACCAGATGCTGGGCGTGCTGGCGGTCGAGGTCATCCTCGATTGCCCGTACACCACCACGCTGCAAGTGCGTCAGGAACACAGCCTGCCGTGGCTGCCGGTGCCCGTGCTGGAAGTGCAGGTCTACCACGACGCGCGCATGGCCGAAGTCATCGGTGCCGAACATGCACGCCGCTTCCAGGGTATCTATCCCTATCCCAATGCCGACATGCACCAGCCCGATGAAAAGGCCCAGCTCAACGTGTTTCTGGGCGAATGGCTGAGCCATTGCCTGGCGTGCGGGCATGAGTTTGAGGCAGTGCGCTGAGACGGCGCGCCGCTGCGGCTGGACCTTCTGCACGCAGATGAGAACCAAGCCCTCTTTCCAGGTTTGCCGCCGCACCGATCTCACACCATAATCCGGCCACATCCGCCCAAGGAGACGGCCTTTGTCGAGCGCATCCTCTCATCCCTCATCCGTGTTGGTCGTTCAACTGACCGACAGTCATCTGTTCGCCGAAGCGGACGGCGCGCTGCTGGGCATGCCCACGCGCGCCAGTCTGGATGCGGTGGTCGAGCGTGTCCTCATCGAGCAGCCGGCGATCGATCTGGTGCTGGCAACGGGCGACTTGTCTCAGGACGGCTCGGTCGAGTCGTATCAGGCGTTCCGCGACGCGAGTGACCGCCTGAATGCGCCCGCGCGCTGGATTCCGGGGAATCACGACGAGCTGAGAGAGATGGCGATTGCTGCGCAGAACAGCGACTTTCTGGAGCCTGTCGTCGACGTCGGCCACTGGCGGATCACGATGCTCGATTCCGCTGTTGCCGGGTCGGTCCCCGGTTATCTGCAAGACGGCCAGCTTCAGTTGCTCGCCCAGGCCTTGAGCGAAGCGCCGGAGCGGCATCATCTGGTGTGTCTGCACCATCATCCGGTGCCCATCGGCGCGGCATGGATGGAGCCCATCGGTTTGCGTAATCCCGAGGCGCTGTTCGCTGTGCTGGAGCGTTTTCCCCAGGTGCGTGCATTGCTCTGGGGCCATGTGCATCAGGAATTCGATCAGCTTCGCGACGGCGTGCGGCTAATGGCTTCGCCTTCAACCTGCATCCAGTTTGCACCGAACAGCGTGGACTTCGGCCTTGATGACCTTGCGCCCGGCTATCGCTGGCTGCGTCTGCACGATGACGGCCGGATCGAAACCGGTGTTTCGCGCATCGACCCCGACCTGTTCGACGTCGACATCAATGGCGCGGGCTACTGAAAGACATTTCCTCAATTTGCCGCGATTCATCGGCAAGCAAGTCTTCGCGCACTTGACCCTGTAAACTGCGTGGCTTTGCCCGGATGAGTGCCGACAGGCCAGCCCGTCCGGGATGTATCGATTGCCGTTTGGGAGGCAACTGAGTGAACGAGCATCAATCGACGCTTCTTTATATTCATGGCCTGAACAGCTCGGCCAGGTCGCAGAAGGCCACGCAGTTGACGACGCTGATGGCGCGTATGGGTTTGAGCGAATATCTGCGCGTGCCAGAGCTGCATCATCATCCGCGGCAGGCGCTGGCGCAGTTGGAGGGCGCGATCGAGGAGCTCGGTCGGCCGCTGCTGGTCGGCAGCTCGCTCGGCGGCTACTATGCGACTCACTTGGCTGAGCGCCATGGCCTCAAGGCTGTGCTGATCAACCCGGCGGTCAATCCGCACCAGCTCTTCGATGGCTTTCTCGGCACCCAACAGAACCTTTATACCGGCGAGAGCTGGGAGCTGACGCACGACCACGTGACGGCGCTGGCCGAGCTGGAAGTGCCTGCTCCACAGGATCCGCAGCGGATTCAGGTGTGGCTGCAAACGGGCGACGAGACGCTGGATTACCGCCGTGCCCAGAGCTTCTATCGGGCCTGTGCATTGCGCATCGAAGCGGGCGGCGATCACGGGTTTCAGGGTTTCGCTGCAAAGATGCCAGCGCTGTTGAGCTTCGCCGGGTTCGCGCCCGCATTGCTTCAGGGCGTCGATCTGAGCGGGCTCTGACCCGAGCCATCGCTGCAACAAATGTGTAGAACAGTCTTGTAAAACAGTGCTACTCCGAAATTTCATGAACGACTTGATGACGAGACCCCATGGCCAATCCCAGCGCTAGCTCTTATAACGCAGACGCCATCGAAGTCCTCTCGGGCCTCGACCCGGTCCGCAAACGGCCGGGCATGTACACCGACACCTCACGCCCCAACCACCTGGCGCAGGAAGTCATCGACAACAGCGTCGACGAAGCGCTGGCCGGCCACGCCCGATCCGTCCAGGTCATTCTGCACGCCGACAACTCGCTGGAAGTGTCGGACGATGGCCGCGGCATGCCCGTGGACATCCACCCGGAAGAGGGCGTGTCCGGCGTCGAACTGATCCTCACCAAACTTCACGCCGGCGGCAAGTTCTCCAACAAGAACTACCAGTTCTCCGGCGGCCTGCACGGCGTCGGGATCTCCGTGGTCAACGCGCTCTCGACCCAGGTACGGGTACGGGTCAAGCGCGATGGCAACGAATACGAAATGACCTTTGCCGATGGCTACAAAGCCAGCGAACTGGCGGTGATTGGCACCGTCGGCAAACGCAACACCGGCACCAGCGTGTATTTCGCGCCGGACCCCAAATACTTCGACACCCCGAAATTCTCCGTCAGCCGTCTCAAGCACGTGCTCAAGGCCAAGGCCGTTCTGTGCCCGGGCCTGCTGGTCAGCTTCGAGGACAAAGGCACCGGCGAGAAAGTCGAGTGGCACTACGAGGACGGTCTGCGCTCGTACCTGCAGGATTCGGTGTCTGACTTTCTGCGCCTGCCCGACGAGCCGTTTTGCGGCGTGTTCGCAGGCAACAAAGAGGCCGTCGACTGGGCGCTGCTGTGGTTGCCCGAGGGCGGCGACAGCGTTCAGGAAAGTTACGTCAACCTGATTCCGACCGCCCAGGGCGGTACCCACGTCAATGGCCTGCGCCAGGGCCTGCTGGACGCGATGCGTGACTTCTGCGAGTTCCGTAACTTGCTGCCGCGCGGCGTGAAGCTGGCGCCCGAAGACGTCTGGGAGCGCATCGCTTTCGTGCTGTCGATGAAGATGCAGGAGCCACAGTTCTCCGGCCAGACCAAAGAGCGGCTGTCGTCCCGTGAGGCGGCAGCGTTCGTCTCCGGTGTGGTCAAGGATGCCTTCAGCCTGTGGCTCAATGCGCACCCTGAAATGGGCATGCAACTGGCCGAACTGGCGATCAGCAACGCCGGCCGTCGTCTCAAGGCCAGCAAAAAGGTCGAGCGCAAACGCATCACGTCAGGTCCGGCACTGCCGGGCAAACTGGCGGATTGCGCGGGTCAGGACCCGATGCGCTCCGAGCTGTTTCTGGTCGAGGGTGACTCGGCGGGCGGCTCCGCCAAACAGGCGCGGGACAAGGAGTTCCAGGCCATCCTGCCGTTGCGCGGAAAGATCCTGAACACCTGGGAAGTCGACGGCGGCGAAGTACTCGCCAGCCAGGAGGTGCATAACATTGCGGTGGCCATCGGGGTTGATCCGGGCGCTGCGGACATGAGCCAGCTGCGCTACGGCAAAATCTGCATCCTGGCCGACGCCGACTCCGACGGTCTGCACATCGCCACGCTGCTGTGCGCCTTGTTCGTTCAGCATTTCCGCCCGCTGGTGGATGCCGGTCACGTCTACGTCGCCATGCCGCCGCTGTACCGTATTGACCTGGGCAAAGACATTTATTACGCCTTGGACGAAGCCGAGCGCGACGGCATTCTCGACCGGCTCGTGGCCGAGAAGAAACGCGGCAAGCCACAGGTCACCCGATTCAAAGGCCTGGGTGAAATGAACCCGCCGCAACTGCGCGAAACCACCATGGACCCGAACACCCGCCGACTGGTGCAGCTGACTCTGGATGATTTTGAAGCCACGTCGGAAATGATGGACATGCTGCTGGCCAAGAAACGCGCGGGCGACCGCAAGAGCTGGCTTGAATCCAAAGGCAACCTGGCCGAGGTGCTGGTCTGATGCGGGGCTGGTTTGCAGCGCTGTTATTGATCGCCACGCCCGTTTTCGCCGCGCCGTTGCCCGAGCTCAAGCTGCTGTCGGAGCATGCCGTCGACGACATGATCGGCGGCAACCTGTCCGGACTGGCGTCCTGCAACGGCGTGCTGTGGACCGTTTCGGACCGCGACGACACCCTGCTTTACAGTCTCGACACATCGGCAACGGTTTGGAAAGCCAAGGCGCAGACGCTGGAAATCCCGCCGATTCCGGACAGCGGTCTGTCTGCGACCCTGCGTGGAATGGCCAAGGCGTCGGCGCTGATTCGCGGCGGCGACCTGGATTTTGAAGGCGTGAGTTGCGACGCGGCGGGCAACCGTTACCTCGTCAGCGAAGCCTACGCCGCGGTGCTGAAAGTGCCGGTCGAAGGCGCGCCGGTCTGGCTGGAGCTGCCCAAAAAAGTCGTTGAGGAGGCGCAGTCGGCCGGGATGCTGCAGCATTTCAATGCCATTTTCGAAGGCATCGCGGTCAACCCGGCAGGCGATCAACTATGGCTTGCCGCCGAGCGTGACAAGCGCGGCCTGCTGACCGCAAAGCTCGGCAAGAACGGCTGGGCCTGTGACGCTAGCTGCATCCTGCGAGTCGAGTCCGGCAACGATATTTTGCCGCCCGAGCTGGGTGGCAAGGCGGTCTCCAAGGACTTTTCCGACATCTCGCTGTACAAGGGCAAGCTGTTCACACTGGAGCGCGCAGCCTACCGAATCTGCCGGCGCACGCTGGCCACAGGTCAGCTGGAAACCTGCTGGTCGTTCGCCAAAGAGGCGCTTCAGCCGAACCGGCTGTATGACCAGAAATACGGCCTGACCGAAGCCCTGATCGTCGACGACAAAGGCGCTTGGGTCGGCACGGACAACAATTTCGGTGTCCGCGCCGATGGCGAAAAACGTCCCGTCGTCTGGCGCTTTGCCGCGCCCGAGGGCGGCTGGAGCGGCAAGCCTTGACCCAGGCACCTCCCGGCAAGCGCGCCGGGCGGGTGATGCTGATCATCGCCTGGGCGGCGGCGCTGTTTCTGGCGACGCGGTTTTTTGGCGAGTGGGAGCAGCGTCAGGAAAATCCGAATACCATCGTCGCTTCCGAACATGGAGACGGCTATGTCGAGGTGACTCTGGCGAGCAATCGTGACGGCCATTTCGTCATGAGCGGGCAGATAAATACCCGCCCCGTACAGTTCATGCTCGACACCGGCGCGACCAACGTCGCCGTGCCGGAGAGCGTCGCGCAGGCGCTGCGCCTTGAGCGCGGCGAGCGCGTTCAGGTGAGCACGGCCAACGGACGCACCGACGCGTTCCGGACCACGCTGCAACGGTTGCAGATTGGCGACATCGTCCTGAACAACGTGCGCGCCCTGGTGGTGCCCGGTCTGGATGGTGAACAGGTGCTGCTGGGCATGAGCGCCGTGAAACAACTCGAATTCACACAGCGCGGCGGCACATTGCTGCTGCGCCAGACGACAAAATGATGAGGCCCGCATGAGCGACTCCCTTGACCTCAGCCTGGATGGCGTAGAACGCCGATCGCTGGCTGACTTCACCGAACAGGCCTATCTCAACTACTCCATGTACGTGATCATGGACCGGGCGTTGCCGCACATCGGCGATGGCCTGAAGCCCGTGCAGCGACGCATCATCTATGCGATGAGCGAACTGGGCCTGGATGCCGACGCCAAGCACAAGAAATCGGCGCGTACCGTCGGTGACGTGCTCGGCAAGTTTCACCCCCACGGCGACTCGGCCTGCTACGAAGCCATGGTGCTGATGGCGCAACCCTTCAGCTATCGCTACACACTGGTCGACGGTCAGGGCAACTGGGGTGCGCCGGACGATCCCAAGTCGTTCGCCGCCATGCGTTATACCGAAGCGCGTTTGTCCCGTTACTCCGAAGTGCTGCTCAGTGAATTGGGCCAGGGCACAGCGGATTGGGGGCCGAACTTCGACGGCACCCTCGATGAGCCGCTGGTGTTGCCGGCGCGTTTGCCGAACATTCTGCTCAACGGCACCACCGGCATCGCTGTCGGCATGGCCACCGACGTACCGCCGCACAACCTGCGCGAAGTCGCCACAGCCTGCGTTCGTTTGCTCGATGAGCCCAAAGCAACGGTCGAGCAGCTGTGTGAGCACATTCAGGGCCCGGACTACCCGACCGAAGCGGAAATCATCACGCCCCGCGCCGACCTGCTGAAAATGTACGAAACCGGCAAAGGCTCGGTGCGTATGCGCGCCGTATACCACATCGAAGACGGCGACATCATCGTCACCGCGCTGCCGCATCAGGTGTCCGGTGCCAAGGTGCTGGAGCAGATCGCGGCGATGATGCAGGCCAAGCCGTCCAAAGCGCCGCAGATCGCTGACCTGCGTGACGAATCCGACCACGAAAACCCGTGCCGGATCGTGATCATCCCGGGCGCCCGCAAGAATTTCGACCACGATGCGCTGATGCAGCACCTGTTCGCGACCACCGAGCTGGAGTCCAGCTACAGGGTCAACATCAACATCATTGGCCTGGACGGCAAGCCGCAGTTGAAAAACCTGCGCGCATTGTTGGTCGAGTGGTTGGCGTTCCGGGTACAGACCGTGCGTCGTCGCCTGCAATTTCGCCTCGACAAGGTTGAGCGTCGCTTGCACCTGTTGGATGGTTTGTTGATCGCTTACCTCAACCTGGATGAAGTGATTCACATCATCCGCACCGAGGAACATCCGAAAGCCGCGCTGATCGCCCGTTTCGCCCTGAGCGAAATCCAGGCCGATTACATTCTCGACACCCGTTTGCGTCAGTTGGCGCGACTGGAAGAAATGAAGTTGCGGGCCGAGCAGGATGAATTGCTCAAGGAACAAGCCAAGCTGCAAGCCCTGTTGGGCAGCGAGGCCAAGCTGAAGAAACTGGTACGCACCGAGCTGATCAAGGATGCCGAAACCTATGGCGACGACCGTCGTTCGCCTATCGTCGAGCGTACCGAAGCCAAAGCCCTGACCGAACACGATCTGCTGCCGAACGAGAAAGTGACGGTCGTGCTGTCGGAAAAAGGCTGGGTTCGCTCCGCCAAAGGTCATGAAATCGACGCCACCGGGCTCTCTTATAAGGCCGGGGATGGCTTCAAGGCCCTGGCGCCGGGTCGTTCCAACCAGTTTGCGGTGTTTATCGACTCCACCGGTCGCAGTTATTCGGTGCCGTCGCACACCTTGCCATCGGCTCGTGGCCAGGGCGAACCGCTGACCGGTCGTCTGACGCCGCCGCCCGGTGCGACTTTCGAATGCGTGCTGTTGCCCGAAGATGACGCGCTGTACGTGATCGCCTCCGATGCCGGTTACGGTTTTGTGGTCAAGGGTGAAGACCTGCAGGCCAAGAACAAGGCGGGCAAGGCCCTGTTGAGCTTGCCGGCCGGAGCCAAGGTGATCCTGCCGCGTCCGGTGCCGGACCGTGAGCACAACTGGCTCGCCGCCGTGACCACCGAAGGCCGTTTGCTGGTGTTCAAAATCAGCGATCTGCCGCAGTTGGGCAAGGGCAAAGGCAACAAGATCATCGGCATTCCGGGAGACCGCGTTGCCAGTCGAGAAGAGTACGTGACCGACCTGGCCGTTGTCCCGGACGGCGCCACGCTGGTGCTGCAGGCAGGCAAGCGCAATCTGTCGCTCAAGCCTGACGACCTGGAGCACTACAAAGGTGAGCGCGGACGACGGGGCAACAAGCTGCCACGTGGATTCCAGCGCGTCGATGCACTCTTGGTGGAAACCGCTGGCTAAAGCGGTTGGTTCGGCAGTCGCTCTTCGTTTCGTCATGAGAGCGACGCAGAATCGCTGGAGTCAACGCGCATATTCACGGATGATATGACGTCCTCTGGCGCCGCTATGGCGGAATGCCTTCATGTTTTCAAAGTATTTAACAGCGTGAGCGCATTACACGGCGCTCACTTGGACGGGATGATGAATTTTCTACGTGTTCCCTGTGTTCTGTTGTTGACCGGCGTTCTGGGTTTGGCCGGTTGCAGCGTTCATCAGCCCACGTCGCTCTATCAGCTGGACAGCGGCGATCCTGGGCAACCGAAGCACACCGGCGGGGTCGCAGTTCTGCTGGGCCCTGTGGCAATTGCTGACTATCTGCAACGTGAAACATTATTGCAGCGCCAGCCGGACGGCAGCCTCAAGGCGTCCACCGACGGTCGCTGGGCTGGCAGCCTGTCTGCCGATATCGATCAACTGCTTCTGCGCCAACTGGCGTGGAAGCTCGACAGTCAACGCGTGGTCATGGCGCCTGCTGCAGCCAGCTTCACGCCGGATGTCCAGGTGGTGCTGTCCATCACCCGCCTGGACTCAGGCGAGAAGCAGCCGGCGGTTCTGGATGCCCAGTGGCGCTTGCTCGACCGCCGAGGCAATGTGCGCGACAGCAAGCTGGTTCACCTGGAAGAGCCCCATGCAGGTTCTTCAGCTGCCCAGGTCAAGGCTCAGGGAGTTCTGCTGCAGCGCCTGGCGGACAAGCTGAGCGTCGCGGTCAAGCCCATCGCCAGCCAGCCGTATGTGGCGGACGTGCCCAAGAAGGCCGCAGCCCCGGCAAAAACCCGGACTGATCAGGACAAGCCGAAGATCCCGATGGCATCACCGATCCGCACCGATCTGGAAGTGTTCCGCTTCTAAGATTCGCACCCACAAAAAAGCCCGCAGCAATGCGGGCTTTTTTGTGGGTGACGCTTAGACCTTTCGCGCTTCGTGCATGCGCGCCAGTTGACGCTCCAGCATCGACGGATACGGCTCCATCAGACGCTCCACACAGCTGGCACCTTCAGGGCTCGCAATCGGGCGAATACGCGCACGCTGTCGGATGGTCGGGTCTTCGCTGATCTTGCGCTCCACCAGCAACAGGTTGCGGCTGTGCTGCGACAGGGCCAGGGCGTCCTGAGCAGTTTCGGTCAGCAGCAGATCGATCTGGTTCATGCCGTGCAAGCCTTCGCCCAGTGTCAGGCCCAGCTGCAGCTGCAGTGTAATGCCGCTATCGGCGACTTCGATCTGCAACGCGTGGCTCAATGCACGCAGCAACTCGCCGCAGCAGATGGCGTTGGTCAGGTAGTCATCGCCGCTGTCCTGGGTGCTGAACACCATCAGCGAACTGCCGTCGTTCAGGGTGTGCAGCTCGCTGTCGTAGAGCGAAGCGGCCTGATCGATGCAGTCACGGTAGCGCTCGAGCAGCTCGGTCAGGCGCGTGCGCGGCAGTCGGCGCAGTTGCTCCTGAGAACCCAGTTGCACAGCCAGCACGGCGCTGTACTGCGGTTGCGATGGCACGACCGGCAGGATCGGGCGCGCCACAGGTTTTGGCGCGGCGGGGGAGTGATCGCGAAGGTCCGCAAAGGGGTCCTCCTCGTCTTCTTCATCTTCCTCGGCGGAGATACGCCGTGCCGGGATCACCGTGGCCCGCGGTTTGGGCGCATCGTCGAAGTCAGGGTCGCTCAGGTCGCTGCTGTCGAACTCGGGGGAGGTATCGTCCTCGTCCTCGACCTGCGCAGGCTCGGGAATGGGGGCCGGTTCCGGTTCTGGCGGCGCGTAGGAAGTCTTCAGCTGACGCGCCAGATCGCCGATCTCGTCCTGACGATCAGTGGCGGGCGTGTACGGATCGATGTAGCGCAGCCACATGCGCAGTTGCAGCATCGGCGTGGAAATATGGCGCCCCAGGCGAAGGCTCAAGGCCAGCGCCAGTGCCAGAAGAATACCGGCCAGAATCGCCATGCTCTGCAGGCTGATGGTCAGCGGCTGCTGGAACTGGGCCATGTCCAGGCTGATGCGCAGAGTGCCTGCGACCACGTCCTGGAAGGTGATCTTGATCTCGTAGAGACCTTCCGCCTCGCCCAGCAAGCCGTTTTTCGGACGCTGTCCGGCTTCGGCAAGGATGCGGTTGTCGGGGCTATAAATAGCCGCGTGGGCCACCAGCGGGTTTTTCACCAGATTGCCCAGCAGCACGTTGAGGCTGAGGATGTCGTTGGACACCAATAGCTCGGTGGCGGACGTGGCGGTCTGCGTGGTCAGGGCTTGCCCCAATGCGTCGGCCTGTTCATGCATGGCTTGCTTGAATTGCAAACCCATGACGCAGGCGTAGATCACCAGAGCCAGCGCGACGAGGATCACGTTGTGGCTGGCGATGCGCAAAGCAATCGGAACACGTCGATGACGCAATGCCCGGAAGATCAGCAAGAAGAAATTATCGGTTTTTACTGGCGTGGGCCGGTTCACTGAGCACGGCTCTCGTGGTGAAGTTGGGGCGCAGTATAGCGAGCGACCCTGTGGCGGCAAAGCGCTGGCTGTGCCCGGCGGTCACTGAAAGTGCGTAGAATGCGGTTTTTTTCCACTGCGGGGGTGCGCCTTGCGCGAAATCGTCCTGATAAACATCACCGGTGAAGACCGTCCGGGTCTTACTGCGGCTATCACCGGTGTGCTGGCCCAAGGCGGCGTGAACATTCTCGACATCGGTCAGGCGGTGATTCATGACGCTTTGTCATTCGGCCTTCTGGTCGACATCCCCGACACCGAAGCAGGCGCGGCCGTGCGCCAGAACGTACAGGCAACAGTCGACCGACTGGGTCAGCAAGTGCGCTTCACCGACGTGTCCGAAGCCGATTATCAGCACTGGGTTGACGGCCAGGGCAAGGCGCGGCACATCGTGACGCTGCTGACGCGCAAGGTCACCGCCGAGCAACTGCAGACGGTCAGTGCGATCACCGCTAAATACGGCTTGAACATCGACCGCATCGATCGCCTTTCCGGGCGCATGCCGCTGGACATGCCCACCGAGAAGAGCAAAGGCTGTATCGAGTTTTCCGTGCGCGGCGAGCCGGTCGATCCTCAGCAGATGCAGGCTGAATTCCTCCACGTTGCCCAAGAGTTGAACGTCGATATCGCGTTCCAGCAGGACTCACTGTTCCGCCGCAACCGTCGTCTGGCGGTGTTCGACATGGATTCGACGCTGATCGAAGCCGAGGTCATTGACGAACTGGCCAAAGCCCACGGCGTCGGTGAGCGCGTATCGGAAATCACCGAGCGCGCCATGCGCGGCGAACTGGACTTTCGCGCCAGTTTCAAAGAGCGACTGGCGCTGCTCAAAGGCCTGGATGTGAAGGTGCTGGACGAGATCGGCGCCTCGTTGCGTTTGACCGAAGGCGCTGAAACCCTGTTCGCCGAACTCAAGCGGCTGGGCTACAAAACCGCGATTTTGTCGGGCGGCTTCACCTACTTCGCTCGCCAGCTGCAGGCCAAACTGGGCATCGACTACATCTTCGCCAACGAGCTGGAGGTGGTAGACGGCAAGTGCACGGGTAACGCGATCGAGCCGATCGTCGACGCCCAGCGCAAGGCCGATCTGTTGCGCGAACTCGCCAGCAAGGAAGGGTTGAGTCTGGAGCAGACCATTGCAGTGGGCGATGGCGCCAATGACTTGCCGATGCTTGCCATCGCGGGCCTGGGTGTGGCGTTCCGCGCCAAACCGCTGGTCAAGCAGTCGGCGAAGCAGGCCATCTCTACGCTGGGGCTGGATGGCGTGCTGTATCTGTTGGGGTTCCGTGACCGGGAAGGGCGCAGCGCTTAACAAGCGTGAACGTTGAGGCATCTGCAACGGATGCCTCGATGGCTCAAAGCACCGTCCACAGCGAGTCGAACTCCTGCTCCGGGCCGCCGGCGTCTGGCGTCGCAGCCTTTTTCGGTCCTTCAAGAATCTGATATTCAAACTGGTTGTAGCTGCCCGTGGTCGCCCGACGGTTACTCAGGCTCGCGCGGCGCTCTTCGCCACTGGTATTGATCAGCACCTTGGAGCCGTCCTCGAACGGCAGGCGCGGCGCGATGACCGTCGCGGGCACGTCGATGGCGCGAACTTCCGGCAGAAGCAGGGCGCGGAGAAACTGGCTGCTCTGTTCGGCGCGGGTCAGCTGCATGCCGCAGGCCTGGGCAAAAGGCGCAATGAGCTCAACCCCCATTTGCATACCGCCACCGCGGACCTGCCGCACCCAGCGCACCACCGCGATGCTCCAGCCGTGACCATGGTCCTGAATGCCGATCATCTCACCGGCTTGCAGCTGATCAGGTACTTCTTTCGGCCAGGCCAGGCAGTAGCCACCCGGACTGTGATTGACGATGTGCAGCGCGTAAGTGGGAAAGCTTTTTTGCCCGTCGGACGCCGCATTGCCTTCAGCGTCATCGCGTTTGTACTCGATTTCCTCGAAAGGCAGCATGCTCTCGGACGTGCCGCTGCGTTGCACGTCCGCCGTCTGCGCCCACGGGTCATGCTTCGCCGGTTTGAGGGGCTGAAGCGTGTATTCGGCGACTCGGGACAGGGTCGACATCTGCAGCAGGTCGCTGAAGGACTGCTGGCCGCCAACGTAATAATGCAGGGCGCTCATGCCCACACAAACGGTCAGGGTGCCTTGCCCCGGGGTGCGTTGAAACGCCCGTTCCGATACATCGCCCCACGCGGCCGCAAGGTGCTGCAGGACATCGATGGACAACCCGGGCGGCACTTTCAGCACTGACTTCGAGCGTTCTTCAACGGCCGTTTCGGTGTAGCGCTCCAGCGCGGCCGAGAGAGGACGCGGGTCGATACCGAGCAAATTCGGTCGCAGATCGTCGTCGTACAGCGCGGCATAGCGCGGCGCTGTGTCCGTGCCTGGCGACACTGCGTAGAGGCTGTTGCTGTCCAGCGGCTGCTGCAGCGTGACCATCGCGCTCCATGCATCCAGCGCCTCGGCCAGTTTGCCAATGTTGTGCTGGCGCATCTGATTGCATCGCGAACAACCCATCAGCAGCGCAACAATGTAAGTCTGCTCAACGCTCATCGTCTGGGCGTTGTGGGCCAGGCTGTCGGCCACCGGCACGTTTTGCAATTGATGCTGGCGGGCGATCTGATAGATCTGGTGCAGTTCAAGCCACAGACCATCCTGCACCGGGCAGTAAAGCTGGTTGGCGCGGATAAGCGGGCCGTTCAGGCAGCTAAGCGCGCGCTGAAGGGCGGTGGTCAGCAGGCCAATGCGGTCTTTGCCGAGCTTGACCGCGACCCGCGCGATGATCTGTTTATAGCCAATGGCAAGGTGGTTTTGCAGGGCCTGGCAGAGGTTGGCGACTTTGCGCGGACGCTCTTCGAGAACGACCGACTGGTTCAGGAAGTGACGCTCCAGATGCTTGCACACGAAAGAGACTTCCGGGCGAAGCAATTCGAGGAGCTGCATGCGGTTGTCGCTGGGGGTAAGCAGCTGATTCAGCTCGCCGAGCCCTTGATAGAGCTGGCGCGCCATTTCGCCGAGATTGGCCTTGGGCAGGGTGGCGATCCAGCGTTTCATGTCTTTGGGGGTCGCGTCACAGAACGACAGGCTCGACTGCGTCGGCACAGGTGCGCGCAACAACAGTGGGAGGCTTAAATTACTCATGTGACAGGCAAACTCCAACGACTACAGGTCTGAACGGCGGCGTCCAACTCCGGGGCAAGCACCCTCGCCGAGCGAAAAGAGCACGTTTACGTCCATTGAAAGCGAAGTTTCCTACAGCGCTAACAAGGGACTCTAGCAGCATCCTGCAACCGTCGCAGCCTGGGCCCATTGTCCTGGACCCACCCCGCAATCCCTGGTGATGCGTGATGCAGCGCGACGGCTTTAAGCAATTTGCGCCAGAAAAACAGCATCACGCTCTTAGGGACTAGCTAAGGCAAGAATCAGGCCTGCAATGGCAACGCCAAGGCCTGACCCATCTGCACCGACGAACCGGCCGCCAGCATTTCGGACCATTTCACCTGATTCGGGCCGAACAGCACGATGGCCGTAGAACCCAGTTTGAAGCGCCCCAACTCGGCACCTTTTTCCAGATGGATGGGCGCGCGTGCCGCTTCGTCGTAACGGAAAGTCTTGAGCTCGCGCTTGGGCGGCGTGACCAGGCCCGCCCATACGGTTTCGATCGAGGCAACGATCATGGCCCCGACCAGCACAACTGCCATCGGACCGCGCTCTGTGTCGAACAGGCACACGACGCGCTCGTTGCGGGCGAACAGCTCCGGCACGTTTTCCGCTGTGGTCTGGTTCACCGAGAAGAGTCGGCCCGGCACGTAAACCATTTCGCGCAGAGTGCCGGCAAGCGGCATGTGAACGCGGTGATAGTCTTTCGGTGAAAGGTAAACGGTTGCGAACTCGCCACCCATGAACGGCGCGGAGAGGCGCGCGTCACCGCCCAGCAGTTCCAATACGCTGTAGCTGTGGCCTTTGGCCTGGAAAATCCGCCCGTGTTCGATCGGGCCCAGTTGGCTAACCGCGCCGTCGGCAGGGGAAAGGATGGCGCCCGGCGTCGGGTCCAACGGGCGCGCACCCGGTTTGAGGGCACGGGTGAAGAAGTCATTGAAGTGCGGGTACCCGGTGATGTCTTCGACCTGAGCCTGGGACATGTCGACCTGATAGCGGCGCGCAAACCATTGGGTGAAGGCATTTTTGAACCAGCGTACGCGGCATTCGGCCACGCATCCGGCCAGTTGCGACAGCAGATGATGGGGAAGCAAATACTGGAAAAGGATAAACAGACGCTGTTTCATCAAGATTCCTAAAACGTTTGAAAAAGGGGAATACGGATCGACGCCTCGTCGGGCGCCGATTTATTTCTCGACCGGGGTGTCCGGATGGTTGCCCCACTCGCCCCAGGAGCCGGCGTAGCCCTTGACCCTCGGGTAACCCAGCGCCTTGGCCACCAGATAGGTGAAGCCCGAGCGATGATGGGTCTGGCAGTGGGTAATGATTTCTTTCTCCGGGGTGATGCCCAGATCTTCAAGGATCTTCGGCATGTCCTTGCGGATGCGCAGGTGGCGCGCCTGATCCATGCCGGCGGTCCATTCAAAGTTCACGGCGCCGGGAATGTGACCTCCCTTGGCCGCGACGACTTTCTCGCCGGAGTACTCGGTCGGCGCGCGCGCGTCCCAGATCGCCAGGTCAGCGGCGCCCAGACGGCTTTGCAGGTATTCGCGGGTGGCCGTGGGCTCGTCGTGCAAGGTCAGAGAAACCGGGCCGCCGACTGCTTTTGGCACCTCTGTCGACATTGGCAGGCCTTCGGCTTGCCAGGCGAGCAGGCCACCGTCGATATAGTGATACTTTTTGTGTCCGATGACGTCGAGCAGCCAGATGAACCGGCCGGCCCAGCCACCGCCTTCGTCGTCATACACCACGTACACCGCGTCGGGGTTGTGTCCCAGTTCGCCGAACAGCGCTTCCAGATGCCCGTGGGAGGGCAGCAGCCCCGGCGCAGGTGGCAGGCCCAGTTGCGTACGTTTCGGATCGACGAATCGTGCGCCCGGGATGTGCCCGGCCTCATAGCGGGCCGGGCTGGTCAGGTCGACCAGAATGAGCTCTGGCGCGCTGAGTCGTGCTTGCAGGTCTGCGGGCTCGATGACCAGCGGCAAGCTTGAAAAGGCAGACATCTAGCGTCTCCGGATCGCGAAAAGGTTCCGAATTGTAGCTCAGCCGTCAGCCATTGCGATGGCTAAAGGTGGTGAGGGCTTTCTCGATGCACTGGCCTGTTTTCCCGAAAGCCTGGACGGAGACTTCGGAAAACGGCCCGCCGCCCTGATCAGCCACCACCATCATCACCACGCGTCCATTGCTGGCGAGCGAGCGGATCAACAGGTTTTCGCCGCTGAACAGATTGCGCAGTTGCGGCGGCAGCAGCGCCGAAAACTGAGCGTTGTTGGCCGGCGTCAGGCGCAACTGCGTGGGCTGGGCGAGCAGGCGTTGCAGTACGGTGCTGTCTTTGTAGGGCACCAGCAACGCAGCGGCCGACTTGTCTACGCCCGCAATCTGATGCACGCGCAGGCTGTCGGTCTTGCGATCGGTCATCAGCAATACCACTCGCTGCATGCCCGCGGCTACCAGGGCATCCCGGGCGCAGGTGGTCAGGTGTATCGCGTTGATGAACATGCCGGGCTCTTTGAGCAAATCGGCGCAGTGCTTGCGCCACGTCTGCAAGGCGTCGGGCGAGGGGGGCGGGGCAGGCAACAAGCCCTTATGTACTCGTCGTGCATTCCACGGCCACAGCAACGCCTGGGCGGGGTGCCAGATGTCCGGGCTGGAATGCTGACGCGCGCTGGCCGCTGCGTTCTGGTGAACCTGCTGTTGGAGATCATCCAGTGACTGCTGGAGATACAGACTGGTGAGCAGTTGCCAGCGCAGGCTGTGCGGCGTGTCCCAGGCCTGGTGCGCCGACAGCGCGAGACCATTGGCCAGCAAAATTGTATTGGCGGGCTGGTTGAGCCAGCGGCGCAGCGGCAAGTCGGCGTAGAGTTGCTGTTGCTGCTTGACCGGGTCGTTGTTGCTGTGGGCGATGCGCAGGACTCTCACCAGATTGCGTTGCTGGGAGGTCAGTAGCTCGTAGCCCTGGGTCACCCAGATCGGCAGGCGCCAGTGCTGCGCCAGCGCCTGACACAAATGCACCAGTCGCACGCCGAACAGCGTGTTTTCCACAGCCTTTGCGCACTCGCCCTTGTGGATAACCCGCAACTCCCACTCTTCCAGCAGTTTTGGGTGCGCCAGCGCCATCGGCCACAGCGGCGAAAGAAACAGCAGGCTGCCCAGATGGATGTCTTGCCACAGCCGGGCCAGTTGATTGGCGAACAGGCCGTAAGCCTGTTGCATGGCGTGCTGACTGATCAGCTGTATCTGACGCAGAGCCATGGGGATATCCCGTGCATCGACACTGGGCAACCGCGCCAGCAGCGCTTCGGTGCGCGCCAGCCCCAATCGGTTGATGGCAACTTCAAGACTCTCCGCAGGCTGGGCCGTGGCCGGGCTGTTCAGGTTGGCTTCGCGCAAAACATTGAGCACCAACGCCGGGCTGTCCTGCATGAGTTCGGCAATATCGCGCAGTGAGCGACGGCTGTCGGTCAATGCCGCCTGCACGCGCTGATACGCCACCGCCGGCACCGGCAAGGCGATGCCGTCGAGTTGTTTTATCCATTGATCCAGGGTGCGCGGGACAGGTAGCGAAGAAGCTTTATCTGATTGCATTCACAACACCCGTACGGCTGGGAGGTTAGATCGATGTCGGATACTGGCATCATGCTGGCCCTCGTGACGCAACGTCCGTCGCGACGCACCGGTCAGCATTTTCCTGTGATCTGACTATAGTCTGGCGCATTCATGCCGATAAGCAGGACAAGAGTTTCAAGCGCTTCTCGCACAATGACCATGAACCCGACTCAGTAAGTATTTTCTACCTATGGCAAAAATTATCGGCATCATCGTCGTTTTCGCGAGCGTTCTCGGCGGATACGTACTGTCCCACGGTCAGATCGCAGCGTTGATCCAGCCTTTCGAGGTCATGATCATCGGCGGTGCGGCGCTGGGTGCATTCCTGCAAGCCAACCCGGGCTATATGACCATGCTGGTCATCAAGAAGTCCTTGAAAATGTTCAGCACCCGGTTCACCCACGGCTACTACCTCGAAGTGCTGGGCCTGGTCTACGAGATCCTGAACAAGAGCCGTCGCGAAGGCATGATGGCCATCGAAGGCGATATCGAAGAGCCCGAGAACAGCCCGATTTTCGCCAAGTACCCTGGCGTGCTCAAAGACACCCGCATGATCGCCTTCATCTGCGATTACCTGCGCATCATGTCTTCCGGCAACATGGCGCCCCACGAGTTGGAAGGCTTGTTCGACATGGAACTGCTGAGCATGAAAGAAGAGCTCGAGCATCCTTCCCACGCAGTGACCGGTGTCGCCGATGCCATGCCAGGCTTCGGTATCGTTGCTGCGGTACTGGGTATCGTGGTGACCATGGCCTCCCTGGGTTCCGGCGACAAAGCCGCGATCGGCATGCACGTTGGTGCGGCGCTGGTCGGTACGTTCTTCGGTATTCTCGCGGCGTACGGTTTCTTCGGCCCGTTGGCCACTTCCCTGGCCCACGATGCCAAGGAAGAAATGAACGTCTATGAATCGATCAAGGCTTCGCTCGTAGCGTCGGCGTCCGGCGTGCCGCCTTCCCTGGCCGTAGAGTTCGGTCGCAAGGTTCTGTACCCCGCCCATCGCCCCAGCTTCAGCGAGCTGGAACAAGCTGTCCGCGGTCGTTGATCCATGGAAAATAATCAGCCGATCATCATAAAGCGCGTCAAGCGCTACGGCGGAGGGCATCACGGCGGCGCCTGGAAAATCGCATTTGCCGACTTCGCGACGGCGATGATGGCGTTCTTCCTGGTGCTGTGGCTGATGTCGTCGGCCACGCCCGAACAACTGCTCGCCATCGCCGGTTACTTTAAGGATCCGGTCGGTTTTTCCGAAAGCGGCTCGCCGTACGTTATCGACCTGGGCGGTTCGCCGGAAATGTCCCCGGACCAGACGCTGAACCCGGAGGTGCAATCCACGCCTTCGCCGGATCGCTTGCCGGTCGACGCGGATCAGCAGGACGCCGCCGCCGAGCAGGTCGAGCAGGACCGTCTGGAGATGCTGCTGCAAGAGTTGCAGACCAAGATCAACGAGAGTCCGCAACTGGCGAAGTTCAAGGACCAGATTCTGTTCGAGATTACTCAGGACGGCTTGCGTATCCAGATCACGGACGCCGAAAACCGCCCGATGTTCGACCTCGGCAGTGCGAAGTTAAAACCGTATTTCGAAGACATCTTGCTGGCCATGGCCGACACCATTAAAGCGGTGCCGAACAAAGTCAGCATCAGTGGTCACACCGACGCGACGCCTTTTGTCGGCAACAACGGCTTCGGCAACTGGGAGCTGTCGTCCGGCCGGGCGAATGCTGCCCGCCGTGCGCTGCTCGCGGGTGGGTATCCGGATCAGCAGGTGGCGCGCGTGGTGGGTTATGCGTCTTCGGCACTGTATGACAAGGAGCACCCGCAAAATCCGATCAACCGTCGCATCGACATTGTGGTGATGACCAAGAAAGCGCAGCAGCGGATCGAAGGTGCGCAGAATTCAGGTGGAGCACCGCAAACCCCGGATGCGCCTGGAGCCGCCGCGCCATTGCCGGCACCTGGCGCTACCGCACCGGCCAATCAGCCGGGGGCGTCGATTTCCACACCGGCAGTTGATCCACAGGCTTATGCCCAGCCCCACGAGATTCGGCAGAAGCTGAATATCTTCGATCAGGGCCAGCTGAAGATCGACGAAACCAAGAACTGATACTTGGGTTGCAGACACAAAAACGCCGCGATGATCGCGGCGTTTTTGGTTGTGCTCTTAAGCCGTTTCATCTGGAACGGCGAAATCTGTAGGAGTCGGCTTGCTGGCGAACGCGTCAGGCACGGCAGCTTAACGGATCCACCGCGTTCGCCAGCAAGCCGGCTCCCACAGTTGATCTCGGACCCCAATGCCATGTCGGGCGGGGTCCGTCAGTAACTGCTTTCCGGCAAGCTGGCGATGATCGAGCGATAGCTGTTCATGCGCTGCTGCTGTACACGGCCGTCAGCTAGGCCCTGCAACAAAGCACAACCGGGTTCGCGATCATGTTTGCAGTCGCGGAAGCGGCATCGGCCGAGCAGGTCGTTAAACTCGATAAAACCCGCTTCGACGTCGGCGCGGCTGACGTGCCCCAAGCCGAATTCACGAATACCCGGTGAGTCGATCAAGTCGCCGCCGCGCGGAAAGTGGAACAGGCGCGCGGTGGTCGTGGTGTGCGTGCCTTGGCCCGAATACTCCGACAACGGCCCGACGCGCGTGCCGACTTCCGGCAGCAGGCTGTTGACCAGCGAGGATTTGCCCACGCCGGACTGACCGACGAACACGCTGATGTGGCCATCCAGCTGGTCCTGCAATTGCTGCATGCCGTCGCCGTGGTGGGCTGACACTTCCAGCACCGGATAACCCAGCGTGCGGTACACGGCCAGCAGCGCATTGAGCGCGGGCGCATTCTGATCGTTGATCAAGTCAAACTTGTTCAACAGCAACAGCGGGCGAATACCCGCGTGCTCGGCAGCCACCAGGTAGCGGTCGATCAGGTTGGCGTGGGGTTCGGGCGCCGGTGCGAACACGATGACGATCAGGTCAACGTTGGCGGCGACCGGCTTGAGCTGGCCCCGGCTGTCCGGGCGGCTCAGTTCTGTATCGCGGGGCAGCTGCGCAACGATGACGCCGATGCCCTGATTGCCAGCGCGCCACACGACTCGGTCGCCGGTGACCAGCGCTGGCAGGTTGGCACGCAAGTGACAGCGGAAAACCTGACCCTGCAGCTCGCCGTCCTGCGCTTCGACTTCTACCTGCACGCCAAAGTGCGCGATGACCAGGCCCGTTTGCTCGGGGCCGAGATCGCCGCCTTCCAGCGTTTCGAGAGCGGTTGATTCACGTTTGGCGGCACGCGCTGCGCGTTCGCCCTGAATCTTTTCGATGCGCCAGTTCTGGCGGCGATTGAGTTGGCGTTTGGCCATGGGTGTTCAGTGTTCCGTTTGAAGACGCATAAAGGTGCTGATTTGATAAAGCGCGGGCGAGTCTAGCACGCCCGGGTGGGCTAAACTGCGCGCCAACGCTGAGGAGCCGACATATGCAGAACAAACAGAATCTGATCTGGATCGACCTGGAAATGACCGGTCTGGACCCTGATAACGACGTCATCATCGAGATGGCCACCATCATCACCGACAGCGAACTCAACACCCTGGCCGAAGGCCCGGTCATTGCGGTTCATCAGAGCGATGAGCTTCTGAACGGCATGGACGAATGGAACACCCGCCAGCACGGCGGTTCCGGCCTGACCCAGCGTGTGCGCGAGAGCAAAATCTCCAACGACGAAGCCGAGGCCATGACGCTTGAGTTCATCAAGCAGTGGGTCCCCGAGCGCAGTTCGCCCATCTGTGGCAACAGCATCTGCCAGGACCGTCGCTTCCTGTACAAGCGCATGCCGACACTGGAAAACTATTTCCACTACCGCAACCTCGACGTTTCAACCCTCAAGGAGCTGGCCGCGCGCTGGTCGCCCGACCTCAAGTTCAAGAAGGGCAGCACCCACCTGGCGCTGGATGACATTCGTGAGTCGATCGCCGAGCTGCGCTTTTATCGCGAGCACTTCATCAAGTCGTGATGACAGGGCGCTGAGCCCGGTCGCCACCAGATGGCAAAGAGATCAACGCTCTCTTTTGGTGACCCGACCGAGTGGTTAGACTGCGCCCCTTTTCTCGCAGGGACTGCCGCCATGTTGTTGATGCTCTACCTGATCGCCATTACGGCCGAGGCCATGACCGGCGCGCTGTCCGCAGGCCGTCGCGGCATGGACTGGTTCGGTGTGGTGCTGATCGCGTGCATCACTGCCTTGGGCGGCGGTTCGGTTCGCGATGTGCTGCTGGGGCATTACCCGCTGACGTGGGTCAAGCACCCGGAATACCTGATGCTCACCAGTGTCGCGGCGCTGGTGACGATTTTCATCGCTCCGCTGATGCGCCATCTGCGCTCACTGTTTCTGGTGCTCGACGCCTTGGGGTTGGTGGCGTTTACCCTGATCGGCTGCATGACTGCCTTGGACATGGGCTTGAGCATGACCGTCGCCGCCGTGAGCGGGGTGATCACCGGCGTGTTTGGCGGGATCCTGCGGGACATCTTCTGCAACGACATCCCCCTCATCTTCCGCCGAGAGCTGTATGCCAGCGTGTCGTTTGCCGCTGCTTGGTGTTTTTTGCTGTGTCAGTACGCTGGACTGCCTGTGGAGCAGGGCACGCTGATTACATTGTTTGGCGGGCTATTGCTGCGGCTGCTGGCAATCAGGTTTAGGTGGGAAATGCCGAAATTTATCTACAAAGACGGGCATTGAGCCAGCGTGCGATTACAGCAAGCGTTCTGAGCCCCTGGCGTCATGCTGTCCCAACGCCCATTCCACATGCTCGCGCACCATCTCTGACGGATGCTCCCGCCGTGCTTTAAGCGCTTCGATCACAGGGATGGTGGACGGTGCGTTGCCCAGCCCCACGGCCAGATTTCTCAACCAGCGTTCATACCCGGCACGCCGCAGCGGTGAGCCTTCGGTGTTGCTCAGGAAGGTCGTTTCGTCCCACAAAAACAGCGTCGTCAATTCGGCGTTATCAAGACCGTGGCGCGGCTTGAAGTCTGTCTGATCGGTTGGCCGGGCGAAGCGGTTCCAAGGGCAGACAATCTGGCAGTCATCACAGCCGAATACGCGATTGCCGATCATTGAGCGCAAGTCTTCGGGGATCGACGTCTTCAGCTCGATGGTCAGGTAGGAAATGCACTTTCGAGCATCCAGCACGTAGGGCCCGACGAAAGCGTTGGTCGGGCATACGTCCAGGCACGCCGTGCAGCGCCCGCAATGCTCGGTGGCGTGTGGCGCGTCTACCGGCAGCGGCAGGTCGACGAACAGCTCGCTGAGGAAGAAGTAACTGCCGGCCTTGCGATTGAGCACCAAGGTGTTCTTGCCGATCCAGCCCAGCCCGGCCTGCTCGGCAATGGCCTTCTCAAGCACCGGGGCGCTGTCGACGAACGCGCGAAACCCGAATGGCCCGATCGCCTCTTGAATGCGCTCCGCCAGTTGTTGCACGCGCTTGCGGATCAACTTGTGGTAATCACGGCCCAGCGCGTAACGGGAGACGTAGGCTTTCTCGGGCTGCCCCAGCAACTGAGCCATCTGCGTGTCGCCGGGCAGATAGTCCATGCGCAACGACACCACGCGCAGCGTTCCCGGCACCAGTTCGTCCGGATGCGAACGTTTGCTGCCATGCGCTGCCATATAGTCCATCTCGCCGTGATACCCGGCGTCCAGCCATCGCTCCAGGTGCTGCTCGTGCTCAGCCAGGTCCAGCCCCGAGATCCCGACCTGCTGAAAGCCGAGCTCGCGCCCCCAGCCCTTGATCGATTGGGCAAGGTCGGTCAGCCCGGCTGCCGTCAGAGGCGCTGGAGCTGTGGATGGGTCTACAGTTATCGCGGACATGCAAAGAGGACACCGGGGCGCAGGTGCGTATAATTCTGCCAGACATCGGAGCCCAAAGACGCATGTTGCACAGCAAACCCCCATTTCCCGACGCGCTGTACAGCGCTGCGCAGGTGCGCGACCTCGACGCGCGCCTCATTGCCGCCGGCACGCCCGGCTTCGAACTCATGCAGCGCGCGGCCCATGCCGCATGGCGGGCAATACGCCGCCGCTGGCCCGAGGGCAGGCAACTGACCGTGATGGCCGGTCGCGGCAACAACGCCGGCGACGGCTATCTCATTGCCGCGCTGGCCCGGCGTGCCGGTTGGCAAGTTAACGTGCTGGCCGTGGGTGATAGCGATATGTTGGCCGGCGATGCCCGTTCCGCCTATGAAGAAGCGGTTGCCGCCAACGTCGATATTCAGGCCTGGCGACAGCAGGCGCTGGCCGGCGTCATTGTCGACGCGCTGCTTGGCACTGGACTGACCGGTGACGTGCGCGCGCCTTACGCTGCGGCCATTGAAGCCATCAACGACAGTGAGTTGCCCGTGGTCGCCGTCGATCTCCCGTCGGGGCTGTGCGCGGACACGGGGCGAACCCTCGGCTGTGCAGTCCGCGCCGATCTGACCGTCACCTTCATAGGCCTCAAGGTCGGGTTGTTCACTGGCGACGCGCCCGAACTGGTGGGCGAGTTGGTGCTCGATGACTTGCAGGCGGACGCCGAAATCATTCGGCAGACGCCCGTGAGCGTCAAACGGCTGGACACCTTCAACCTGCCCACCCTGGCCCCTCGCTCACGCACTGCGCACAAGGGCATGTTCGGTCGCGTACTGGTGGTGGGCGGCGATCGGGGTTTCGGCGGCGCTGCATTGCTCGCCACGGAAAGCACGCTGCGCACCGGCGCCGGCATGGTCACGCTGGCCACGCGGCCGGAACATGTCAGCGCCGCGCTGACGCGATTCCCTGAAGTCATGAGCGCCGGCATCAGCTCGGCCAACCAGCTGCGCGCCTTGATCGAGCCCGCGTCGGTGCTGGTGGTCGGTCCGGGCCTTGGCCAGCACAGCTGGGGAAAAAGTCTGCTGTCCGCGGCTGCGAATGCGCCGTTGCCGCAGGTCTGGGATGCCGATGCGCTGAACGAACTGGCGACCGGCGCGGTGCAATTGCCCCAGGGCTGCGTGATCACCCCGCATCCTGGGGAAGCCGCGCGCCTGCTCGGCACCGACACCAAACAGATTCAGGCCGATCGGCCGGCTGCGGCGCGGGCGCTGGCCAGCAAATTCAATGCTGTATGCGTTTTAAAAGGCAGCGGCAGCCTGATCGCCAACCCGGCAGGTGACCTTGCATTGGCTGATCACGGCCACCCGGCGATGGCGACCGGCGGGCTGGGCGATGTGCTGTCCGGCGTCATCGGTGCGTTGATGGCGCAAAAGATGAGCCCCTACGATGCTGCCTGTCTGGGCGTCTGGCTGCACGCTCTCGCCGGTGAGCAATGCGGCTTCAGCGGGCGAGGGCTGGCTGCCGCTGATCTGATTCCTGTTATTCGTCAGCTTCTGGAGGAGCACCAACCGTGTCTGAGTTAACCCTGGACCTCATGGGTGAAGAGGCCATGACCCACTTCGGGGCACGCATTGCCCAAGTCACTGAAAGCAGTGGCATTATTTTTCTTGAGGGCGATCTGGGGGCGGGCAAGACCACGCTCTCCCGAGGGATAATTCGCGGCCTTGGCCATACGGGCGCGGTAAAAAGTCCGACGTTTACGCTGGTAGAACCTTACGAAATTGGGAGAAACCGCGCGTATCACTTTGATCTCTACCGACTTGTTGATCCAGAAGAGCTAGAATTCCTCGGCATCCGGGACTATTTCGAAGGCGATGCCCTTTGTCTCATCGAATGGCCCAATCTGGGTGCAGGCTTTTTGCCAAAGCCTGACCTGATCATTACCATAAGGCCGCTCGATGAAGGTCGAGCGTTGACGCTGAGCCCGAAAAGCTCGCGTGGCGAGATGTGGTGTGCAGCTTTGGCGCCTTCGTTTAAATAGACATTCAATAGATATGGGGTTTGGTATGCGCATGCGCGCGCTGGTTACTGTGATTGGACTGCTGCTGGCGACACTGGCTGTCGACGCGTTGGCCGCTTCACAGGTACGAAGTGTCCGCTTATGGCGTGCGCCGGATAACACTCGACTGGTTTTCGACCTGTCTGGCCCGGTTCAGCACAGTGTCTTCACGCTGCAGTCCCCTGATCGCCTGGTCATCGACATCAACGGCGCCACCCTGGGCGGCGCCTTGAATGTGCCGACGGCCAACACACCGATCACCAGCATGCGCTCAGCGCAGCGCACGCCCGATGACTTGCGTGTGGTCATCGACCTGAAAAAGGCGGTGACGCCAAAGAGCTTCACCCTGGCGCCGAACCAGCAATATGGCAACCGGCTGGTGGTCGATCTGTACGACAACGCCGCCGATGCCAACCCGCCGCCGTCGGTGGCCGATACTCCGGCCACCGCCGCACCTGCGACGCCCGCAGTGGTGCCGATCAGCCCGTCCAAGCCCGAGATCAAACTCACCCCTGTGCCAAACGGCAAGCGCGATATCGTCGTCGTCATTGATGCCGGCCATGGCGGCGAAGACCCGGGCGCCTCTGGCGGCCGTGGTGAGAAAGAAAAGAACGTCGTGCTCGCGATTGCCAAGGAGCTTCAGCGCCAGATCAATGGCGAAAAGGGCTACCGCGCAGAGCTGACCCGCACCGGCGACTACTTCATCCCGCTGCGTAAGCGCACGGAAATTGCCCGCGCCAAAGGTGCTGATCTGTTCGTGTCCATTCACGCCGACGCCGCGCCTTCCTCGGCGGCTTTCGGCGCTTCGGTATTTGCCTTGTCCGAACGCGGTGCGACCTCGGAGACAGCACGGTGGCTGGCGGACAGTGAAAACCGTTCCGACTTGATCGGTGGCGCCGGGGCCGTGAGCCTCGATGACAAAGACCGCATGCTCGCCGGCGTACTGCTCGATTTGTCGATGACCGCATCGCTCACTTCAAGCCTGAACGTTGGCCAGAAGGTCCTGACCAACATCGGCCGGGTCACCTCGCTGCACAAGTCCCGCGTTGAACAGGCCGGCTTTATGGTGCTGAAATCGCCGGACATTCCGTCGATTCTGGTCGAGACCGGCTTTATCTCCAACTCAGCCGAAGCGAACAAGTTGCAGGGCGCAAGCCATCAGCAGGCGTTGGCGCGCTCCATCACGGCGGGTGTGAAGCAGTTCTTCCAGCAGAATCCGCCGCAAGGCACATACATCGCCTGGCTTCGTGATAGCGGCAAGCTGGCCATGGGCGCGCGTGAGCACACAGTGCGCCCTGGCGAATCGCTGAGCATGATCGCGGCGCGCTATGACATGACCATGCCAATGCTTCGCACTGCCAATCATCTGAGCTCGGACGAGCTGAAAGTCGGCCAGGAGTTGAGAATCCCCAGCGCAGAACTGGCAGGTGAGCCGTGACTGACCTGTTGCTCGGTGACCAGGAACTGGATGTCAGCGTAAGTCCCGATTTACCTGCGGCAGAAGCTGCGCGTATTCAGCTGCTCAGCCCACGGCTTGCCAACCAGATTGCTGCGGGCGAGGTCGTAGAACGACCGGCTTCGGTGATCAAGGAGCTGCTCGAAAACAGCCTCGATTCAGGCGCGCGTCGTATCGATGTCGACGTTGAGCAGGCCGGCATCAAGCTGCTGCGTGTTCGGGACGACGGCGGCGGCATTTCCTCGGATGACCTGCCCCTTGCGCTGGCCCGACATGCCACCAGCAAGATCCGCGACCTGGAAGACCTTGAGCGAGTCATGAGCCTTGGCTTCCGGGGCGAGGCCTTGGCGTCGATCAGCTCGGTGGCCCGTCTGACCCTGACGTCGCGCACTCGTGATGCCGACCAGGCCTGGCAGGTCGAGACCGAGGGCCGTGACATGGCCTCGCGTGTGCAGCCGGCTGCGCACCCTGTCGGCACCTCCGTCGAGGTGCGCGACCTGTTCTTCAACACCCCTGCGCGGCGCAAGTTTCTCAAGGCCGAGAAAACCGAATTCGATCATCTTCAAGAAGTCATCAAGCGCATGGCGCTGGCGCGTTTCGACGTGGCCTTTCATTTGCGCCACAACGGCAAGACCGTCCTGAGCCTGCACGAAGCGCGTGACGACGTATCGCGCGCGCGGCGGGTTTCGGCCATTTGCGGCCCCGGGTTTCTGGAGCAGGCGCTGCCGATCGAGGTCGAGCGCAATGGGTTGAGGTTGTGGGGCTGGGTCGGGCTGCCGACGTTCTCGCGCAGTCAGGCCGATCTGCAGTATTTCTTCGTCAACGGCCGTGCGGTGCGCGACAAGCTGGTTGCCCACGCCGTGCGTCAGGCTTATCGCGACGTGTTGTTCAACGGCCGGCACCCGACCTTCGTGCTTTTTTTCGAAGTCGATCCGGCGGTCGTCGACGTCAACGTCCATCCGACCAAGCACGAAGTGCGGTTCCGCGACGGGCGCATGGTTCACGATTTCCTTTACGGCACCCTGCATCGCGCCCTTGGCGATGTGCGGCCTGAAGATCAGCTAGCTGGCACCACCTCGGTCACCGCGCTGGTGCGACCCACTGGGCCGGATGCCGGCGAGTTCGGACCGCAGGGCGAAATGCGCCTGGCCAATAATGTGCTCGAGACGCCACAAGGTCAGGCCTGGAATCCGCCGGCCGGAACCGCCCCCGGCTCTGGCAGTGGCGCGGGTTACCAGTATCAGTACACGCCGCGGCCTTCGTCGGTGCTTCCGGCTGAAGAGGCGCGTGCCGCTTACAGCGAATTCTTTGCCCCGCTGCCCGGCGCGCAGGCTCCGGCGAGCGCAGGCAGTGTCTCGTTGCCCGAGTCCCAGGGCGATGTTCCGCCGCTGGGTTATGCCCTCGCTCAGCTCAAAGGCATTTATATCCTCGCGGAAAACGCCCACGGTTTGGTGCTGGTGGACATGCACGCGGCCCACGAGCGGATCATGTACGAGCGCCTGAAGATCGCCATGGCCAGCGAAGGCCTGAGCGGTCAGCCGCTGCTGGTGCCGGAGTCCATCGCGGTCAGTCAGCGCGAGGCCGACTGCGCTGAAGAGCACATGACGACCTTCCAGCAACTGGGCTTCGAATTGCAACGCCTCGGCCCCGAGACCCTCGCGATCCGGCAGATCCCCGCGCTGCTCAAGCAGGCTGAGGCGAATCGGCTGGTGCACGACGTGCTGGGCGATCTGATGGAGTACGGCACCAGCGACCGCGTTCAGGCGCACATGAATGAACTGCTCGGCACCATGGCGTGCCACGGTGCGATTCGCGCCAATCGGCGGCTGGCCATTCCGGAAATGAACGGCCTGCTGCGTGATATGGAAAACACCGAGCGCAGCGGTCAATGCAACCACGGACGGCCCACCTGGACCCAGCTGGGTCTGGATGATCTCGACAAACTATTCCTGCGCGGTCGCTGATGAAAGCCCTTCCTCCAGCCATCTTTCTGATGGGGCCGACCGCCGCCGGCAAAACCGATCTCGCTATCGAACTGACCAAAGTGCTTCCGTGTGAGCTGATCAGCGTGGATTCTGCGCTGGTCTATCGCGGCATGGACATTGGCACCGCCAAGCCCTCAAAAGCGCTGCTGGACACGTATCCACACCGTCTCATCGATATCCTCGATCCGAGCCAGAGCTACTCTGCAGCGGATTTTCGAGCCGATGCCTTGCACGCCATGGCGGAAATTACCGCCCGGGGAAAAATTCCCCTGCTGGTGGGCGGCACGATGTTGTATTTCAAAGCTCTACTGGAAGGCTTGGCCGATATGCCTGCAGCTGATGCCGAGATTCGTGCGCAGATCGAAGCGCAAGCGGCCAGTCAGGGTTGGCAGGCGTTGCATGATGAGCTGGCGAGCATTGATCCGGTGTCGGCAGCGAGGATTCACCCCAACGATCCCCAGCGGCTGGTTCGCGCGCTGGAAGTCTTTCGGGTGAGCGGCGTGAGCATGACCGCGCACCGAGAACAACAAAGTGCGCAAAGTGCTCAAGCGAGCGCTTCGGGGCGTCATCAATTGCCCTATACTGTCGCAAATCTCGCGATCGCACCGACGGATCGCAAGGTGCTCCACGACCGAATTGCTGTGCGTTTCAGGCAAATGCTTGATGAAGGGTTCGTTGAAGAAGTCGTAGCGCTACGTTCGAGGGGTGATCTGCACTCGAATTTACCGTCTATAAGAGCTGTAGGGTATCGCCAGGTCTGGGATCATCTGGACGGCAAGCTGACTCGGGACGAGATGCAGGAGCGCGGCATCATTGCCACGCGCCAGTTGGCCAAGAGGCAGTTCACCTGGTTACGCAGCTGGCAGGATTTGCACTGGTTGGACAGCCTGGCTTGCGACAATCTGCCACGCGCCTTGAAATACCTGGGGTCGGTCTCCATATTGAGCTGAGTCCTTGCAATAGCCGTCTATCCTTGGGGGATAGCCTTCGGGAGGTAGCGGCCCAAGCCAATGTTTTCGAATTTATTCTATTGATCCTTAAAGGAGTGCGGCACATGTCAAAAGGGCATTCGCTACAAGACCCTTACCTGAACACTTTGCGTAAAGAAAAGGTTGGGGTTTCGATCTACCTGGTAAACGGTATCAAGCTGCAAGGCACTATCGAATCCTTTGACCAGT
Organism: Pseudomonas sp. HP_01; assembly: GCF_055284355.1. Taxonomy (NCBI): domain Bacteria; kingdom Pseudomonadati; phylum Pseudomonadota; class Gammaproteobacteria; order Pseudomonadales; family Pseudomonadaceae; genus Pseudomonas; species Pseudomonas sp. HP_01. The sequence continues at coordinate 215,432 of NZ_JBTOPV010000056.1, forward strand.
TCGTTATTTTGCTGAAGAACACTGTCAGCCAAATGGTCTACAAACACGCCATCTCGACTGTCGTTCCCGTCCGCCCGATTCGTCTGCCTAGCGCTACCGAATCCGAGCAGGCTGACGCCGAGCCAGGTAACGCCTGATAGGAGTCTGCTTTGTTCTTTGAGCGCCACAGTGGTGGTGAGCGGGCGATCCTCGTTCACTTGGATGGTCAGGACCCTGAGGCGCGCGAAGATCCGCAGGAGTTCAGGGAACTGGCGCTGTCGGCCGGCGCCGACATTGTCTCGTTCGTCAACGTGCCAAGGCATCGGCCAACGGCCAAGTATCTGGTAGGCAGCGGCAAGGTCGAGGAATTACGCGACCTGGTCAAAACCGAAAAGTCAGATATCGTCATCTTCAATCATGTCCTTACACCCAGTCAGGAACGTAACCTCGAACGTGTTTTCGAGTGTCGCGTGCTTGACCGTACCGGCCTGATTCTCGACATTTTCGCCCAACGGGCGCGCACCCATGAAGGCAAGCTGCAGGTCGAACTGGCCCAGCTTGAGCACATGAGTACGCGGCTGGTTCGTGGCTGGACTCACCTTGAGCGTCAGGGCGGCGGTATCGGTCTGCGCGGTCCGGGTGAAACCCAGCTCGAAACGGACCGACGTCTGTTGCGCGTGCGCTTGCGTCAGATCAAGGGCCGGCTTGAAAAAGTCCGCAGTCAGCGTGATCAGGCCCGTCGTGGCCGCACCCGCGCCGACATTCCTACGGTTTCTATCGTCGGCTATACCAACGCCGGCAAGTCAACGCTGTTCAATGCGGTGACCGACTCTGACGTCTACGCGGCCGATCAACTGTTCGCGACCCTTGACCCGACCCTGCGCCGCCTTGAAGTCAAAGACCTTGGGCCGATTGTGCTGGCTGATACGGTGGGTTTTATCCGCCATTTGCCGCACAAGCTGGTCGAGGCCTTTCGGGCTACGCTTGAAGAGTCGAGCAACTCAGATCTGCTGTTGCATGTGATCGACGCTCACGAGTCCGACCGCCTGGAGCAGATCGAGCAGGTCATGGTGGTGCTGGGCGAGATTGGCGCCCAGGACTTGCCGATGCTTGAGGTGTATAACAAACTCGATCTGCTCGAAGGGGTTGAGCCGCAGATTCAACGCGATGCCGATGGCAAGCCGCAGCGGGTCTGGGTTTCTGCCCGTGACGGGCGTGGTCTGGATTTGCTCAAGCAGGCCATCGCCGAAGTGTTGGGCAATGACCTCTTTGTGGGGACGCTGCGCCTCACGCAGGAATTCGCCCGGTTGCGTGCCCAGTTTTTCAACCTGGGTGCGGTCCAGAGCGAAGAGCACGACGAAGAAGGCCAGAGTCTTCTGGCTGTTCGGTTACCCCGAGTTGAATTCAATCGCCTGGTGAGTCGCGAAGGACTGCAGCCGCTGGAATTCATCGAGCAACACACTTTGCAATAAAAGCCTGTCAAAGCGGTTGTACCGCTTTGACGGGCATTCTGTAGCATTGGTCGGCGCGCCGTGGGCGCGTCTTTGCTTTATCAGATGGAGAGCGCTATGGCTTGGAATGAGCCGGGTGGCAACTCGAATAATCAGGATCCTTGGGGTGGTAAGCGCAAGGGCGGCGACCGCAAGGGGCCACCGGATCTCGACGAGGCCTTCCGCAAGCTGCAGGAAAGCCTGAATGGGTTGTTCGGTGGTGGTAAGAAACGCAGTGGCGATGGTGGCGGCAGCGGCGGTGGATCGAGCAAGGGCGGTGGCCTCGGCCTGCTCGGCATCGGCCTTGTCGTGCTGCTCGCAATCTGGCTGTACAACGCAATCTATGTGGTGGACGAGCAGGAGCAGGCCGTAGTGCTGCGCTTCGGCAAGTACTACGACACCGTCGGGCCGGGTCTGAACATCTATTTCCCGCCGTTTGATCGCAAGTACCTCGAAAACGTGACGCGTGAGCGTGCGTACAGCAAGCAAGGCCAGATGCTCACCGAAGACGAGAACATCGTCGAAGTGCCACTGACCGTGCAGTACAAGATCACCAACCTGCAGGATTTCGTGCTGAACGTTGATCAGCCTGAAGTCAGTTTGCAGCACGCGACTGAAAGTGCCTTGCGCCATGTGGTCGGTTCGACCGCCATGGATCAGGTGCTGACTGAGGGTCGTGAGTTGATGGCCAGCGAAATCAAGGAGCGGCTGCAGCGCTTCCTTGACACCTATCGCACCGGCATCACCGTAACTCAGGTCAACGTGCAGAGTGCTGCGGCGCCGCGCGAAGTCCAGGAAGCGTTCGATGACGTGATCCGCGCCCGTGAAGACGAGCAGCGCTCACGTAACCAGGCTGAAACCTACGCCAACGGCGTGATCCCGGAAGCGCGCGGTCAGGCTCAGCGTATCGTCGAAGATGCCAACGGTTATCGCGATGAAGTGGTGTCTCGGGCCAAGGGTGAAGCGGACCGCTTTACCAAACTGGTTGCCGAGTACCGCAAGGCACCGGAGGTCACGCGTGAGCGTCTGTATCTGGACACCATGCAGGAAGTCTTCAGCAACACCAGCAAGGTACTCGTGACCGGCGACAAAGGTCAGAACAACCTGCTTTATCTGCCGTTGGACAAAATGATCGATAGCAGTCGTAACGGTTCCAACCCGTCTACCGCCGGCGGCGCTGCTGCTGCACCGGCAGATCCGGGCTCACGGGCAGCGGACATGCAACAGCAACGCGACACGCGCACTAGGGAGACTCGCTGATGAGCAATAAATCTCTGGTTGCCCTGATCGCCTGCGTCGTACTGGCCGTGGTCGCCTGGAACAGCTTCTACATCGTGGCTCAGACCGAGCGAGCGGTGCTGTTGCAGTTCGGTCGCGTTGTTCAAGCTGATGTTCAGCCGGGCCTGCACGTGAAGATTCCTTACGTGAACCAGGTGCGCAAGTTCGACGGCCGCCTTATGACGCTCGATGCACCGACTCAGCGTTTTCTGACGCTGGAAAAGAAAGCCGTGATGGTCGATGCCTATGCCAAATGGCGCGTGAAGGACGCTGAGCGTTTCTACACCGCGACATCCGGCCTTAAGCAGATTGCCGATGAGCGTCTCTCTCGTCGTCTCGAATCCGGTCTGCGTGACCAGTTCGGCAAGCGCACCCTGCACGAAGTGGTTTCGGGTGAGCGTGACGCGTTGATGGCTGACATCACTGCGTCGCTCAACACCATGGCTGGCAAAGAGCTGGGCATTGAAGTTGTCGATGTTCGGGTCAAGGCCATCGACCTGCCGAAGGAAGTGAACCGCAGCGTGTTCGAGCGTATGAGCACCGAGCGTGAGCGTGAGGCACGCGAGCACCGCGCCAAGGGTAACGAGCTGGCTGAAGGCATCCGTGCCGACGCTGATCGCCAGCGCCGCGTTCTGTTGGCTGAAGCGTATCGCGAGTCTGAAGAGGCACGCGGTGATGGTGATGCTCAGGCGTCCGCGATTTACTCCAAGGCATACGGTCAGGATCAGGAGTTCTACGCGTTCTACCGTAGTCTTCGCGCCTACCGTGAAAGCTTCGCGAACAAAAGCGACGTGATGGTGCTGGACCCAAGCAGCGAGTTCTTCCGCTATCTGCAAAAATCCAAGCCGTAATCGCATCAGCACCTGATCACTCCGCCGGGCGGCAAAACTGCCCGTCGGGGTGATCGCGCGACAAAACGTGTGTATGATGCGGCAGCCGGGAAATTCCCGGCTTTTTTGCGTCTGCACGATTGATTGGCCGTGGCGTGTTCCGTGCGCGGCAGTTTTTTCGAGGACGGTGTTCACGATAGGGCGGCGCATCGGGCAGAGGACATTTCCTCGCCCAGCGTCCGCAGAATGCTGTCTGCTTCACTCAAGGCTTGCCCAAGGGCCGGCCGCCCGGATCATAGGGGAAAGGCGTAATGGCAACGGTTGACCGCTGGCTGCTGCCGGATGGCATCGAAGAAGTACTGCCGCCGGAAGCTGCGCGTATTGAAGTCGCGCGTCGTCAGGTGCTGGATCTGTTTCAGAGCTGGGGCTACGAGTTTGTCGTGACCCCGCACATCGAATACCTCGAATCACTGCTCACCGGTGCGGGCCAGGATCTGGATCTGCGCACCTTCAAAGTGGTCGACCCGCAATCGGGTCGGCAGATGGGTTTCCGCGCGGACATCACGCCGCAGGTCGCCCGCATCGACGCACACACCCTGCGTCGCGAAGGCCCAAGCCGTCTCTGCTACGCTGGCAGCGTGCTGCATACCCAGCCGCGTGCATTGTCGTCCTCGCGCAGCCCGATCCAGCTGGGCGCCGAGCTGTATGGCGACGCAAGCCCGAGCAGCGACGTCGAAGTCATCAGCCTCATGCTGGCGATGCTGCAACTGGCGGATGTGCCGGAAGTCCATATGGACCTGGGGCACGTCGGGATTTACCGTGGTCTTGCCCGCGCTGCCGGGTTGTCCGGCGAAGTCGAACAACAGCTGTTTGATGCGCTGCAGCGCAAGGCCATCGACGAGGTCATTGCGTTGACCGAAGGTCTGCCGGCCGAGCTGGCCAGCATGCTGCGCGCGCTGGTGGATCTGTGTGGCGACCGCACGGTGTTGGCACAGGCGCGCGACCGTCTGGCGAACGCGCCGGCGCCGGTCATTGAAGCGCTGGATGATCTGCAGGAAATCGCCGAACGTCTCTCTGCCCGATTCCCTGAGCTACCGTTCTACTTTGACCTTGGCGAGTTGCGCGGCTACCACTACCACACCGGCGTGGTGTTTGCGGTCTTCGTCCCGGGTGTCGGTCAGTCGATTGCCCAGGGCGGTCGGTACGATGACATTGGTGCTGACTTTGGTCGTGCGCGCCCGGCGACGGGTTTTTCAACCGATTTGAAAACCCTGGTGACACGCGGTCAGGCGCAGATCGAGCTGCCGTCTGGCGGCATCTGGATGCCTGACAGCACCGATGCGGCGCTGTGGCAAAAGGTCTGTCAGCTGCGCGCCGAGGGTCAGCGCGTGGTTCAGGCGTTGCCAGGCCAACCGGTTTCAGCGGCGCAAGACGCCGACTGTGATCGGCAATTGATTCAGCAGGGCGAGCGTTGGCAGGTAATGCCGCTGGCCTCTTGAGTTTCCCCGCCGGCCGCTGCCGGCACCAAGTTTGCGCGAATGAGGACAAGTGTTATGGGTAAGAATGTCGTAGTCCTGGGCACCCAATGGGGTGATGAGGGCAAAGGCAAGATCGTTGATCTGCTGACCGAACATGCAACCGCGGTAGTGCGCTATCAAGGTGGCCACAACGCTGGTCACACGCTGGTGATCGACGGCGAAAAAACCGTCCTGCACCTGATTCCGTCCGGCGTCCTGCGCGAAGGCGTGCAGTGCCTGATCGGCAACGGTGTGGTCGTCGCGCCTGATGCACTCATGCGCGAAATCACCAAGCTCGAAGATAAAGGCATTCCGGTGCGCGAGCGTCTGCGCATCAGCCCGTCCTGCCCGCTGATCCTGTCCTATCACGTGGCCCTTGATCAGGCCCGCGAAAAGGCCCGTGGCGAGCACAAGATCGGCACCACCGGTCGCGGCATTGGCCCGGCATACGAAGACAAGGTTGCGCGTCGTGGTCTGCGCATCGGTGATCTGTTCCACCGCGAACGCTTCGCCGCCAAGCTGGGCGAGCTGCTGGATTACCACAACTTCGTTCTGGTCAACTACTACAAAGAGCCGGCGATCGACTTCCAGAAGACGCTCGACGAGTGCATGGAATACGCCGAGCTGCTCAAGCCGATGATGCTCGACGTGACCGCAACGCTGCACGAAATGCGTCGCGCTGGCAAAGACATCATGTTCGAAGGTGCCCAGGGTTCATTGCTGGACATCGACCACGGTACCTACCCGTACGTCACCAGTTCGAACACTACTGCAGGCGGCATTGCTACCGGTTCGGGGATGGGTCCGATGTACCTGGATTACATCCTGGGCATCACCAAGGCCTACACCACCCGCGTGGGTTCGGGCCCGTTCCCGACTGAACTGTTCGACGACGTTGGTGCGTTCCTGGCCAAGCGTGGCCACGAGTTCGGGGCGACCACAGGTCGTGCGCGTCGCTGTGGCTGGTTCGACGCCGTCATCCTGCGCCGCGCCATCGACGTCAACAGCATCTCGGGCATCTGCCTGACCAAGCTGGACGTGCTTGACGGTCTCGAGACCATCAACATCTGCGTGGGCTACAAGAACGAGAACGGTGCAGTGATCGAAGCGCCGACGGACGCCGATAGCTACATCGGCCTGGAGCCAGTGTACGAAGAAGTGCCGGGCTGGTCCGAGTCGACCCTGGGTGCCAAGACCCTGGAAGAGTTGCCTGCCAACGCTCGCGCTTACATCAAGCGTCTCGAAGAGCTGGTCGGCGCACCGATCGACATTATTTCGACGGGCCCTGACCGTAACGAGACGATCGTTCTGCGTCATCCGTTCGACTGATAAGTCGTTGAAGCGCAAACAAAGGGTCGCCTCGGCGGCCCTTTGTTTTGCCCGCTGAAAACTGCGCTGCACTGCGGCACGACCCTTGCTGTGATTCCACTTATAAAACGATGCCAGCATTTTGATGGCGTGTGTGGTGAGGGATCTCCTGTGTCGGCCGTTACTTCTCTTATGCGCAGTCGCTTGCTGCGGCCCGTATTCATTGCTCTTGGTATCGCCCTTCTGGTGCAAGTGCTGGTTGCCGTCGCTCTTACTCGGAGCACCGTCATTGCGCTCGAAGCTGAGCTTGCGTCGCGGCTGAGTGTAGATTCGCAACACTTGACCGGCGAACTGGAGCAGGCGAGCCGCGACGTAACGTCCAGTCTCGACAGTCTTTCGCAAAATACACGTCAGCGCTTGAGTGCCGGCCTGTCGACGCGCCTTAAGGATGAACAGAAGCAACTGCGTGCGACACTGGAGAAAGATCTTCGGGATTCGGCGACTGACATGGCCGAGTTGCTGGCTGCTGTCGCGCCGCGAGCGATGTGGGATGGCGATACGCCGACGCTGTCGGAGTTCGCCCGACGTGCGCAACGCAATCCGAACGTGCTGTTCGTGGTCTACGACGATGCTCAGGGCGAGCATTTGACGCGTTATCTGAATCGCGAGAATGAATCGGTCAAAGCCTTGCTGGCGAAAGGCGAGGGCGAGCGCGCCATGGACAAGGTCCTGAACGCAGCGCAGAAGGACCCTTCGGTTTACTACGTTGAAGCTTCCATCAGTCCCAACGGCGTGGAGATCGGCAAAGTTCGTATGGGTGTGTCGACCACCTCGGTAGAAGAAAATCTGGCGGCGCTGGACAAGCGCTTCGTTGCGCTGATTGGCAGCGGTGATCAACTGGTTTCGGAAAGTCTTGGCGGCGCGGCCGCCGAGAGTTCTGCCGCGTTGCGCTCGCGTCTGCAGGCGGCGCAATCTTCGGCCGCCGCGATGGCAGGCAATACCAGCTCCGCTGTGCAGGAGGCCGCGACCACGCTGCGCTGGAGAATCGGTGTCGGGCTGTCTCTGGTGGGGCTCGGCGTGCTGGTGCTGTTGGCCATCGTGCTGGGGCGCCGCGTCGTGCTGCGCTTGCAGTTGCTCAGCCGCGCGCTGGATGATCTGGCGGCAGGCGAAGGTGATCTGACCAAACGCGTAAAACTCAACAGCAACGATGAGATAGGCGACATGGCCGCGGCCGTGAACCGCTTTGTCGACAAGTTGCAGCCGATCGTTCGAGAGGCAGGGGATGTGGCGCAGCAGACTGGCGTCGAGATTGGCGCCATGAGCAAGCGCAATGCAGGTGCTGGCGCTGCAGCCGAGTTGCAGCGCGATGAGGTGGCTGCGAGCCTTCAAGCGCTGGCGCAGATGGCTGACGAAGCGCAGGCCGAGAGCCAGGCAATGCAGGCAGCGCTGCGGCAGGTGGTAGACATTCGTCAGGCGACCGATGAAAACACGCGCACCTCCAATCAGGTCGGTAGCTTGATCGAGGCGCTGGCCGGGCAGGTGGAGACCGGTGCCCAGGTCATCGAGCGGCTGGCGCAGCAAAGCCAGCAGATCGAAGTGGTGCTGGAAGTGATCCATGGCATCGCCGAGCAAACCAACCTGCTTGCTCTCAATGCTGCCATTGAGGCTGCGCGCGCCGGCGAGACCGGTCGAGGTTTCGCAGTTGTCGCCGATGAAGTGCGCGCGTTGGCGAGCAAGACGCAAAGCTCAACGGGCGATATCCAGGAGCACATCGCCAAGCTGCAATCCGGGGCGCGCGAAGCAGTGGCAACGATTGGTCTGGCCGGGCGTCAGGCAAAGGAAGGGCTCGCGGTGCTGAAGGACAGCGCTCGGCTGCAGCAATCGGTGCAGGTGTCTGTCGAGCAGGTGCACGCGGCGATTGGCCTGGCGACCCGGGCGGCAGAGCATCAGGCTCAGGGCGCGCAAGCGGTGCGGGGGCGGGTAGAGGTGATTCACGCCCAGGCCGAGAAGGCTGCGCAGGCCGTGGTGGAAACGACTGCCAGCGGCAAGACGCTGGACAGGCTCGCCGCCCAGCTCAAGGCCAGTCTGGGACAGTTCCGGGCGTAGGGACGGCTGGGGTTTATGGCAGACCCCAGAAAGCACAAAACCGAGCACTCGGCTCGGTTTTGTTTGTTTGGTGCCCAGAAGAAGACTCGAACTTCCACGACCTTGCGGTCACCAGCACCTGAAGCTGGCGTGTCTACCAATTTCACCATCTGGGCA
>NZ_JBTOPV010000057.1:0-8652 GCF_055284355.1 Pseudomonas sp. HP_01
CCATGTGGCCGAGCGCGCTGAACTGGGCGAAGGCCGCGAGGCAATCATTGCCGTGACCATTCCGGAACAGGCGGGCAGCTTCAAGGCGTTCTGCGAAGCCATCGGCAAACGCCAGATCACCGAATTCAATTACCGCTACCACACCGACCGCGAGGCGCACATCTTCGTCGGCGTGCAGACCCACCCCGACACCGACCCTCGCAAGGCCCTGATCGCGAGTCTGACGGAACAGGGTTTCCCGGTGCTGGACCTGACCGACAACGAACTGGCCAAGCTGCACCTTCGGCACATGGTCGGCGGGCATTCGGAGCGGGTCAGCGACGAAGTGGTGCTGCGCTTTGAATTCCCGGAGCGTCCGGGTGCACTGTTCAATTTCCTGAACAAATTGGGCGGGAAATGGAATATTTCGATGTTCCATTACCGTAATCACGGCGCGGCGGATGGCCGAGTGGTGGCGGGGTTGGTGGTGCCGGAAGATGAGCGGCATCTAGTGCCGCAGGCGCTGGCAGAGATTGGTTACCCGTATTGGGACGAGACCAAGAACCCGGCTTACAAGCTGTTTTTGGGGTGAGCTCCGAAGACTGACACTGCTGACTTCAGCGGTTCATGTCCGGGACTGTAGGAGCGAGGCTTGTCCCGCGATCTGCCGGGAACCGGCAGCAATACCGTGCATGCGGTCTCCGGACTGAAGAAGCAAGGTCGCTCATGGGCTGCCGCTTCGCGCCAGATCGCGGGACAAGCCACGCTCCTACAGGATCAACAGCGGCGGCGACATACAACCGGCTGCTAATCTTCAAACACCGCCAGACACAGGGACACGAACACAATGGAACACTTCGCTGCACTGAAAATCCTGCACGTCGTCAGCACGGTGCTGCTGTTCATCTGCGCGCTGGGGCTGATCGTGTGGATCGTTCGCGGCCGCCGGGCCGGCGATGCGACGGTGCAGAACCGCGCCATGCAACGGCCGTGGGCATTTGTCTGGGTGCTGATGGGCGTGTGCCTGATAACCCTGCCGATCAGCGGTTGGTGGCTGGTGCACTACGCTGGCTGGCCGCTGGGACAGACCTGGCTGCTGGCGGCGAGTGTGCTGTATCTCTTCGGCGCCTTGAGCTGGGCCTGGCTGGCGGTGCGGGTCAATCGCCTGCGCCGGCCGGTGATCGTGGGTAATTCCCGCTTTACACTCGCCCTGGCCATCTTCAGCGTGGTCTGCTTCGTGGCGATTGCCGGTCTGATGGGTGCCAAACCGGTTTAAACCGCCGATTGCCATGACAGAGGGCTAGCCTGCTCGATTTTTCGCGGGCAAGCGCGCTCCTACACCGCAGTGCTTTTAGTAGGCCGGAGGGCACTTGCTCGCGAAGGCTTTTCAGTCGCGCAGTGAAATCACCGGCCAGCCGCGACGGGTGGCCTCGGCGCGCAGCTTTTCATCAGGATCGACCGCGACCGGGTGGGCGACCTGCTCCAGCAGTGGCAAATCGTTCATAGAATCACTGTAGAACCAGCTGTCATCCAGGTTGAAGCCGTTCTCTTCGATCCAGCGGTTCAGGCGTGTCACTTTGCCCTCGCGGAAGCACGGCACGTCAGTGGTGCGCCCGGTGTAGCGGCCATCGACGATCTCGCACTCGGTCGCCAGCAACGTGTCGATGCCCAGCCGGGCCACGATCGGTGCGGTGACGAAACGGTTGGTCGCCGTGATCACCACCAGCTTGTCGCCAGCGTCGCGGTGTTTGGCGATGAGGGCCATGGCTTTCGGCAGGATCAGGGGCTCGATGCAGTCGCGCATGAATTCCCGGTGCCATTCGTCGAGCTGCGCCATGTCAGTGCGGCCGAGAATCTCCAGGCTGAAATTCAAGTAGTCGGTCAGGTTCAGCGTGCCGGCCAGATAGTCCTGATAAAAGGCATCGTTGCGTGCCTTGTAGGCAGCGCCGTCCAAGATGCCCCGTTCGCACAGGTAATCGCCCCAGGCATGGTCGCTGTCGCCGCCGAGGAGGGTGTTGTCGAGGTCGAAGAGGGCCAGACGCATGGGCTTTACTCGCTGAAATATCAGAAAAAAGAGCACAAGAATACGAGGTTTGCCTAAGAGATCGCATCTATTAATGCAGTTGTCACGATAAGCTGTCGCAGCCTCGTTGCTGCCTTCACGATCTTTGTGGAACAATGCGGCGACATGCGTTTGCGAGGTTGTAGCCGTGATCGACCCCGATGGTTTTCGCCCTAATGTCGGGATAATTCTGACAAATGATGCTGGTCAGGTCTTATGGGCTCGGCGCATCAATCAAGACGCCTGGCAGTTTCCACAGGGGGGTATCAACCCTCAGGAGACCCCGGAAGACGCGCTTTACCGTGAATTGAATGAAGAAGTCGGGCTGGAACGGCATGATGTTGAAATTCTTGCCTGCACCCGGGGTTGGTTGCGCTATCGTCTGCCGCAACGTTTGGTCCGTACCCACAGCCAGCCGCTGTGCATCGGCCAGAAGCAAAAATGGTTTCTCCTGCGCCTGATCTCCAACGAGCAGCGGGTGCGGATGGATTTGACCGGCAAACCGGAGTTCGATGGCTGGCGTTGGGTCAGTTATTGGTACCCGTTGGGCCAGGTGGTGACATTCAAGCGCGAAGTATATCGCCGCGCACTCAAAGAGCTTGCCCCGCGCCTGTTGGCGCGCGACTGACACGGAGTTCGACCCCGAGCCATGCTCAATACGCTGCGCAAGATCGTCCAGGAAGTTAACTCCGCCAAGGATCTCAAGGCGGCGTTGGGCATTATTGTATTGCGCGTAAAAGAGGCCATGAGCAGCCAGGTCTGCTCGGTCTATCTGCTCGATCCTGAAGCGAATCGCTTCGTGCTGATGGCCACCGAAGGCCTGAACAAGCGCTCGATCGGCAAGGTGAGCATGGCCCCGAACGAGGGCCTCGTGGGTCTGGTCGGTACGCGTGAAGAACCGCTGAACCTCGAAAACGCCGCCGATCACCCTCGCTATCGTTACTTTGCCGAAACCGGTGAAGAACGCTACGCCTCTTTCCTCGGTGCGCCGATCATCCACCACCGCAGGGTAGTGGGCGTCCTGGTCATCCAGCAAAAAGAGCGCCGTCAGTTCGACGAGGGCGAAGAAGCCTTCCTGGTCACGATGAGCGCGCAGCTCGCCGGCGTTATCGCCCACGCAGAAGCCACCGGCTCCATTCGCGGGCTAGGTCGGCAGGGCAAGGGCATTCAGGAAGCCCGATTCGTCGGCGTGCCGGGTTCACCGGGTGCTGCCGTCGGCACCGCGCTGGTCATGCTGCCGCCGGCTGACCTAGAAGTCGTGCCGGACAAAACCGTCACCGACATCACCGCTGAGCTTAAACTGTTCCAGACTGCACTTGAAGGCGTTCGCAATGATATGCGCACCCTTTCGGCGAAGTTGGCGACACAATTGCGTCCTGAAGAGCGCGCGCTCTTCGATGTATACCTGATGATGCTCGACGATGCTTCGCTGGGCAGCGAAGTCACCAACGTCATCAAAACCGGCCAGTGGGCCCAGGGCGCGTTGCGTTCGGTGGTCAACGAGCACGTCAAACGCTTCGAGCTGATGGATGACGCCTATCTGCGTGAACGCGCATCGGACGTCAAAGACCTGGGTCGCCGCCTGCTGGCCTACCTTCAGGAAGCGCGCCAGCAAACACTGGTCTACCCCGACAACACCATTCTGGTCAGCGAAGAGCTCTCGCCCGCGATGCTTGGCGAGGTGCCGGAGGGCAAGTTGGTGGGGCTGATTTCGGTACTCGGCTCGGGTAACTCCCACGTCGCCATTCTGGCCAGGGCCATGGGTATTCCCACGGTCATGGGGGTGGTGGACCTACCGTACTCGAAAGTCGACGGCATCCAGCTGATCGTCGACGGCTACCACGGCGAAGTCTTCACCAACCCCTCCGAGATACTGATCAAGCAGTACTCCGTCGTCGTCGAAGAGGAGCGTCAGCTTTCTCAAGGCCTCGACGCGCTGCGTGAATTGCCGTGCGTGACCCTCGACGGTCACCGCATGCCGCTGTGGGTCAATACCGGTCTGCTGGCAGACGTGGCCCGTGCGCAACAGCGAGGCGCGGAAGGCGTGGGCCTGTACCGCACCGAAGTCCCGTTCATGATTCAGCAGCGGTTCCCGAGCGAGAAAGAACAGCTCGCCATTTACCGTGAGCAACTGGCGGCGTTCCACCCGTTACCGGTGACGATGCGAACGCTGGACATTGGCGGCGACAAGTCGCTGTCGTACTTCCCGATCAAGGAAGACAACCCGTTCCTCGGCTGGCGCGGCATTCGCGTGACGCTGGATCACCCGGAAATCTTCCTGGTGCAGACCCGCGCCATGCTCAAGGCCAGCGAAGGCTTGAACAACCTGCGGATTCTGTTGCCGATGATCTCCGGCACCCACGAAACCGAAGAGGCGTTGCACCTGATCCACCGGGCGTGGGGCGAAGTGCGCGATGAAGGCACCGACGTGCCGATGCCGCCGGTGGGCGTGATGATTGAAGTGCCGGCAGCGGTCTACCAGACCCGTGAGCTGGCGCGTCAGGTGGATTTCCTGTCTGTCGGCTCCAACGACTTGACCCAGTATTTGCTGGCGGTCGACCGCAACAACCCGCGGGTGGCGGATTTGTACGACTATCTCCACCCGGCGGTGCTCCAGGCCTTGCAGAGCGTGGTGCGCGATGCCCACGCCGAAGGCAAACCGGTGAGCATCTGCGGCGAAATGGCCGGTGATCCTGCGGCGGCGGTGCTGCTGATGGCGATGGGCTTCGACAGCCTCTCAATGAACGCCACCAACTTGCCGAAAGTGAAGTGGATGCTGCGCCAGATCAACCTGAGCATGGCCAAAGACCTGTTGGCCCAACTGATGAAGAACGACAATCCCCAAGTCATCAGCAGTTCGCTGCAACTGGCGCTGAGGAATCTGGGCCTGTCGCGGATGATCAATCCGGGGTCTGTGAAGGGGCATTGAGGGCTGGCGCTGCGCTGCTCTTAGTGGGACCGGCTTCAGCCGGGAAGAGGCCAGATCAGTCGCCCTCAAATGTGCGGTGTGACACAGGACGCTTTCCCGGCTAAAGCCGGTCCTACAAGGGTAAGCCCGCCGCACCAGCAGACGCGCAGCAGTTTATGTAGGACCGGCTTTAGCCGGGAAGAGGTGCAGTCAAATCCTCAGATCTACCTCTCCCAATCTCCCGCCATACGGCCCAAAGCTACGCTCGATCAGGCGCCGGCTGCCATCCGCATTAACCAGCAATACCGTGCTCGCCCGCGTGCCGTAATTGGGGCTGGCGATGAACACGCTCGACAGCAATTTCTCCGTCGCGAGCCCAACGCCGGTGCTCGGCAGTTCAGCGTCCGGCGCAGGCGCGTGGTCGGCAAGAAAACCAAACAGCGCTTCGGGATCAGGCGCGTGCAGCTGTTCGGACAGGGCGGCTTTGGCTTTCACCAGCTTCGGCCACGGCGTGTCGAGCCCGGCGTTGGACACCCCGTAAACGCCTGCTTCCAGGCGGCGGGGTGTCGGGTCGTTCGCATTGAGGAAGTGCAACTGGTGAAGATCACCCACCAGCAAGTTGAACCCGCCGTACTCCGCCGAACGCGCGGCGACATCACGCAAATACTCGTCAGTCGCAACTTCATTGTTTAAAAAACCAGCAACCAATTCGCCCCGCGAACGACGGCCAAGTGGCTTGCCCGGCTCGCGGATATTGGTCAGCGCTGCGAATCGTCCGTCAGCATTGATCCCCAGCCACGTCCCGCCCGCTTCAAGATCGCGCCCCGCATACACTTGCGGCGCGTCTTCCCACTGGGCCAGCGGCAGCGTAGGGCGGGCGTAGAACTCGTCACGATTGGCCGCCAGAATCAGCGGCTGAGGGTGCGACGGTCGCCACGCGAAGACGATAAGGCACATGGATGACTCCTTTTTGAGCCACTTTACCCACCCCGCACGCCGACATCCATCGCACGCTGCTAGAGCGGATCGGCCCGGTCCGGTAACATGCCGCACTGTTTTTGAGAGATGTCCGCGCCAGCCGTGGCGATATCGTCGGCGTGCGGGTTTGCCAACGCGGTCGCTCTTGCACCAAGTTTCATCATTATTGGGTGGCACCACCTGCTACCGCCGCCGCATAGTTCTGCTTCGTCGCTCAATGAGCGCTTCTATTTCAAGGAGTCGCAATGCTGCCTTACCCGCAGATTGACCCGGTAGCCGTGGCCATCGGTCCGCTGCAAATTCACTGGTACGGCCTGATGTATCTGGTCGGTATCGGCAGTGCCTGGTACCTGGCATCCCGTCGCCTGAATCGCTTTGACCCGACGTGGACCAAAGAAAAGCTCTCGGACATGATTTTCTGGGTCGCCATGGGCGTCATCGTCGGCGGGCGTCTCGGCTACGTCCTGTTCTACGATCTGCCCAACTACATCGCCAACCCGCTGCTGATCCTTGAAGTGTGGAAGGGCGGCATGGCGTTCCACGGCGGCTTTATCGGCGTGATGATTGCGACTTACTGGTTCGGCAAGCGCAACGGCAAGTCGTTCTTCCAGCTCATGGACTTCATCGCACCCATGGTGCCGATTGGTCTGGGCGCCGGGCGCATCGGCAACTTCATCAACGCCGAACTGTGGGGCAAGCCGACTGATCTGCCTTGGGCCATGGTGTTCCCCACCGACCCTGCGCAACTGCCGCGCCATCCGTCACAGCTTTACCAGTTCGCGCTGGAAGGCGTGGCCTTGTTCGTCATTCTCTATTTCTTCTCCCGCAAGCCGCGTCCGACCATGGCCGTTTCCGGCATGTTCGCGCTGTTCTACGGCATCTTCCGCTTCGTGGTGGAGTTCGTCCGCGTGCCGGACGCCCAGCTGGGTTATCTGGCCTGGGGCTGGGTGACCATGGGGCAGATCCTCAGCCTGCCGATGATCATTGGCGGTTTGGTGCTGATCTGGCTTGCTTACCACCGCGCGCCCGCTGCCAACAACGCTGCAGCGTGACGCGCCGGGTACATTTGCTGAACGCCGGGCCTGAAGGGTTCGGCGGATTCACCGAAACAGAGGGCCTTTGGTCATGAAGCAATACCTTGAACTGCTGCAGGACGTCATCAACAACGGAACCCGCAAGGGCGACCGCACCGGGACCGGCACCACGGCCGTGTTCGGTCGGCAGATTCGCCACAACCTGGCCGATGGCTTCCCGCTGCTGACCACCAAGAAGCTGCACTTCAAGAGCATCGCCAACGAGTTGATCTGGATGCTCAGCGGCAACACCAACACCAAATGGCTGAACGAGAACGGCGTGACCATCTGGGACGAGTGGGCCACCGAAGACGGCGACCTGGGCCCGGTGTACGGCGCACAGTGGACCGGCTGGCCAACCAAGGATGGCGGCAAGATCAACCAGATCGACTACATGGTCGATTGCCTGAAGAACAACCCCAACAGCCGCCGCATCCTGTTCCACGGCTGGAACACCGAATACCTGCCGGACGAGAAGCTGTCGCCGCAGGAGAACGTCAAGGCCGGACGCCAGGCCCTTGCGGTGTGTCATTTGCTGTACCAGGCCTTCGTGGCCGACGGCAAGCTGTCGATGCAGTTGTACATTCGCAGTTCCGACGTCTTCCTCGGCCTGCCGTACAACATCGCTGCGCTGGCGTTGCTGACCCACATGCTGGCTCAGCAATGCGACCTGATCCCCCACGAGATCATTGTCAGCCTGGGCGACACCCACGCCTATTCCAACCATGAAGAGCAGATCGCGACGCAGCTGACCCGCACGCCGCGACAGCTGCCGCAGCTGAACATCAAGCGCCGCCCGGAGAGCATCTACGATTACCGATTCGAAGATTTCGAGATCGTGGGTTATGACGCGGATCCGAGCATCAAGGCGCCAGTGGCTGTTTAATCGCTGATCCGAGCCGTTCGCTGGGCCTGTCGGAGCGCGCTTGCCCGCGATTGCGATTTGTATGTGTCAGGACATTGCCTGACACACTGCATTATCTGGTCGGCTGTGACCGTGAGTGGCGCGTTCCAGGGACAGCCGGGTTTCAGAGAGCCGCCGCTGTCCATCGAAGGCGTGGAAGCTGACTGGAACCATCGCGTGGATGGCGACTATTACTCGCAGCCGAGCAACCTGTTCCGCCTGATGAACGCCCGGGAGAAACAGTCGCTGTTCGACAACACCGCCCGCTCTCTGCGTGGCGTGTCGGCGCCGATTATCCAGCTGCACATCGACCATTGCTCAATGGCCGACCCCGAGTACGGGATTGGCGTGGCGGCTGCGGCTGAGCGTATTCACAACGCCTGATCCCTGTGGGACCGGTTTTAGCAGGGAAGGGGTCAGGGGCCTCACCGCAAGAGTGATGGTGATCAGACTGGCCTCTTCCCGGCTGAAGCCGGTCCCACTAAAGCATTCGCGTGCATTCAATGGGATTGGCTGGAACGCCGACTTGTAGGACCGGCTTTAGCCGGGAAGGCGTCGGATGCCACGCCGCAAAAGTGATGGTGCTCGCACTGACCTCTTCCCGGCTGAAGCCGGTCCCACTACAGCATTCGCGTGTATTCAATGGGATTGGCTGGAACGCCGACTTGTAGGACCGGCTTTAGCCGGGAAGGCGTCGGATGCCACGCCACAAAAGTGATGGTGCTCGCACTGACCTCTTCCCGGCTGA
>NZ_JBTOPV010000058.1:0-6869 GCF_055284355.1 Pseudomonas sp. HP_01
CCCCCCCGCCGCCCCGCCGCGCGCGCCAGCTGCCTCTCTCGACCCGCGCGACGCCCCCCAGCATCGATCCCGCGCGCCCCCCCCCCGCTCCTACAGGTAATGCGTCGGCAGTTATATCTGCGGTGTTGTCATCTTTGATCGGCGCGCGGTGGCGACTTTCAGCAGTTAAGGCTTGCGCCCCACGATCACCGCACGCCTCGGTGCCGGCAGTCCTTCTACGGTCTTGCTGTGGTCCGCCGGATCGAGGAAGTCGCTCAACGACTGAAAGCGCATCCAGTCAGTGCCCCGTTGTTCTTCAACCGTGGTGGTGCTGACATCGACGCAGCGCACGTCGACGAAACCCGCGCGGCGCAGCCACAGTTCCAGCGCGGGCACTGACGGCAGAAACCACACGTTGCGCATCTGTGAGTAGCGGTCTTCCGGCACCAGCACCTGATTCGCGTCGCCTTCCACCACCATGGTCTCCAGCACCAGCTCGCCGCCTTTGACCAGGCAATCCTTCAGCGCCAGCAGGTGATCGATGGGCGATTTGCGGTGGTAGAGCACACCCATGGAAAACACCGTGTCGAAACCCTCCAGCCGCGCCGGCAGATCTTCCAGGGTAAACGGCAGATGCCACGCTGGCAGGTCCGGCAGGTAACGCTGCATGGCCTGGAACTGGCAGAAGAACAGCCAGTTGGGGTCGACGCCAATCACGCTGTCTGCGCCAGCGCCCAACATGCGCCACTGGTAATAGCCGTTACCGCAGCCCACATCCAGGACACGCTTGCCTTTCAGATCAAGGTGCGGCGACACGCGGGACCATTTCCAGTCCGAACGCCATTCGGTGTCGACGTGCACGCCGAACACCTCAAAAGGGCCTTTGCGCCATGGTGACAGACCCATCAGTGCGGCGCGGGTCTGCGCGCGAGTGGCATCGTCACAGTCGGCGTCGAGGATGAAATCGTCCTTGAGCTCGATGCGGCTCGGCGTCAGGTCAGGCAAGGCATTCAGGGCGCCTTGCCAGCGTTCGAGGTCGCCGTGACCCTTTTCCATCTTCGCGTCGAGTTGCGCCTGCAGCCCTTGGGCCCAGGCATACAGTGGCGTGCCCGCCAGACGGCGGACCAGAGGAGCGAGATCAATCATGGCAGGGCAATCAACGAGGCGAAATTAAGGCACTGGAACCAGGGCACGACTTTGCTGAAACCAGCGGCAAGCAAGCGTTCGCGGTGCTGCTCAAGGCTGTCGGGCTTCATTACGTTTTCGATCGCGCTGCGTTTCTGCGCGATCTCCAGTTCGCTGTAACCGTTGGCGCGCTTGAAGGCGACGTGCAGATCGGTGAGCAGCGCGTGCTCTTCGGTGTCATCAAAGCGCAGTTTCTCCGAAAGGATCAGCGCACCGCCGGGCAGCAGCGACTGGCGGATTCGAGTCAACAGGGTCACGCGTTGTTCGGGGGCGATGAATTGCAGGGTGAAGTTCAGGGCGACCACCGAAGCCGGCTCAAACGCTAGATTCAAGATATCGCCTTCGATGACCTCCACCGGCAGCAGCTCCTGGTACATCGAGTCCTGAGCGTTCAGGTATTCCCGGCAGCGCTCGACCATGGCCGATGAGTTGTCGATGGCAATCACCCGGCAGTCTTCAGTACGCACATGTCTGCGCAACGCCTGAGTGACGGCGCCCAGCGAACTGCCCAGGTCATAGAGTACGCTGTGGGGCTGGGCGAACTGCGCCGCGAGCACGCCGAGGTTTTCGACGATGGTCGGGTAGCCCGGCACCGAGCGCTTGATCATGTCCGGGAACACCCGCACCACGTCTTCGTTGAAGGCGAAGTCGGGCACCTGGGGCAGCGGCTGGGCGAATAGGCGGTCGGGTTCTGGGCTCACGGCGATTCCGGGGGGACAAGGCGAAAAGTGCGGCATTTTAGCCAATTCCAGCCCTTGGCTGGAACCTCATCTCATCGCTCGTGTGCCGACCGTGCTCCCGCCGCTGGAAAGCCACGCCCGGTTGCGGGTGCGCGGCCAGGACTCAAGCCATGCAATCAGTACTTCCAGCTTACCGATGCGGTGAGGTTGCGTGGATCGCCGAAGTTGCTCTGGTTGTAGCGCAGGCTCTGTTGGTATTTCTCGTTGGTGAGGTTGTTGAGGTTGAGCTGGGTGCTCCAGTGCTGATCGATGTCGTAGCGGGTCATCAGGCCGATGAGCGCGTAGGCGTCCTGGCGGGCGGCCGGCGAGTCGTCGTTCTGAGTCTTGCTCTGCCAGCTCAGGCTGCCGCCGACCTTGACCTTCGGTGCCATCGGCAACTGGTAGGTCATCGACGACGTCAGGGCGTGGCGGGGGATGAATTTGCGCGCACGACTGTCGTTGTCGTCCGTGATGTACACGTAGGTGTAGCCGCCGTTGACTTGCAGGCCTGGCGCCACTTCGCCCGACGCTTCCAGCTCCAGGCCGCTGCTGTCGTAGGACATCGCCTCGTACACATAGCCGCCCAGGTTGGCGTCATAGGTCGAACTGCCCGGCACGTTGTCCTGCTTGGCATGGAACACCGCTGCGCTGACGTTGAGCTTCTTGTCCAGCAACTGACCTTTGATGCCCGCTTCGTAGCTTTTGCCTTCAAGCGGATCGAGCACTCGGCCTTGGCCGTCGAGGTAATACTGCGGATTGAAGACTTCGGTGTAACTGGCGTACAGCGCGTATTCGGGGGTCAGGTCGTAGACGATACCGGCATACGGCGTGACTTTGCCGTGAATGCGTACCTCCCGCGCCGAGCCGTAGTTGTCGCCATTGCTGTCCGCGCTGAGCATGCGTGCGCCCGTGATCACATGCAGGTCGTCAGTCAGGCTGAAACGCGCGCCGGCATAAACGCTCTTCTGGCGATCGGTGTAGTTCGACGTCGCAGCGGGTAACGCGGCGGCGTAGGTCGGCCGCGGCAGGTAGCCGTGCAGGGCATCTTCAAGGCTCACAGGCGAGTAGTTGAGGACGTCACCGTACTGCGAGGATTCGCGATTGCGCTGGCGTGCAGCGTTCGCCCCCAGCGTGAGTTGATGTTCTTGACCGCCCAGCGTGAACGGCCCGCTCAGCGAGTAGTCGCCACTGAGTTCGAGGTTCTTGTCTTTGTATTTGGAGCCCAGCCCGGTGTAACCGGTGGGTGAGGTGCTGTCGCCGTACATGTAGAACATCTCGGTGTCTTCGCGGTGCTCGGCGCCGGCGACGGTCAGCTTCGACTTCCAGTCGTTGGCGAAGGTGTGCTCCCACTCGGCAAACGCACGTTGCGTGTGAACGTCCCAATGCACCCACGGCTGGGAAATATTGGCGTGGGTGCTGCTGTAATGAATAGCGTTGCCATTGCCGTCGACCAGCGGCAGTGCGCCCCAGCTTGAGCCATTGGCGTTGGTTTTCTGGTCTTCGTAACCAAGGGTCAGCGTGTCGCTGTCGCTCAGGTCGAACGCCAGCAGACCGCTGAAGATGTTCTTCTCGCGGGAGTAACGATCAAGGTATGAGTTGCCGTTTTCGTTGGCGTAGATGACGCGCCCGCGCACGTTGCCCGAGTCGGTCAGGGGGCCGGAGACGTCGATGTCCACCCGGCGTTTGTCCCAGGAACCGGCGGTCACATCGATCTTTGCCTGAGGGTCGTAAGTCGGGCGTTTACGGATGAAGTTGACCGTGGCCGAGGGGTTGCCGGCCCCGGACATCAAGCCGTTGGCGCCGTGAACGATGTCCACCTGTTCGTAGGGCGCCAGGTCGATGTCGCCCACCAGCAAACCATTGGTCATCGGCATGGCCGTGCCGTCGTACTGGAAGTTATTGATGTCGAAACCGCGCGCGGTGAAGTAGGTGCGGTCTGTTTCGACTTTCTGCACATTGACGCCGGGGGTGCTGGTCAATACGTCGCGGATGCTGTTGAGCTTGAAGTCATCCATTTGCTCGCGCTTGATGTTGGTCACACCCTGGGGTGTTTCTTGGTTGGTCAGGTCCAGCCGAGTGGTGGTGCTGCTGGGTTTGCCCTGGTATCCCTGCGGGTTGCCAGTGTCGCCGTAGGTGGCGGTTGACGTCACGTCAGTAGCTGGCAGGCTGAGCGCTGTCTCTTCTGCATTCGCTGTGTTGAGCACGCTCAGGGCAATTAACGAAAGGGCCTTTGGGCAAAAGGGGATCGAGTGACGCATGGCGGGCAAAGCTCCGGCGAATGTAACAAATGATGATGGTTCTCAATTATCGGTAAGTTAATGTTGAGAATCAATGTCATTTATTCCTTGCGCAGGTGTTGCTTGTAGCGCTGACCATGATCGCGTGCCCTTAACCCGCAGCATTAAAGCTTTGGCCCCGTCAGTCGAAACACCATAATTCGCAACCCATTTCATTACCTGGCACAGGGAACCGTGGCATGCATGCGTTCAAGGCGTTGTACGAGTCCATCGAGCGGCAGTTTTTCGATTCTTTGACCAAGAAGCTGTCGAGCCTTTTTCTGATGGTGGTGGTGAGTGCCGTGGTGTACTGGGTGGCTGTGAGCCTGCGCGCGGACATTCTGCTGCAGTTGCGCAGCGCGCAGCTGCCGGCGGGGACCCTCAGCGTTATCGAGGGCAAACTCGATGTGCTGAGCAATGCCATTCTAGGCAGCACGCTGTTTACCCTGTGTCTGGTCAGCTTCATGGTCTGGTATTTCCGGCACTTGATCGTGCGGCCGGTGACCCAGATGACCCTGGCGCTGGAAGGCATTGCCAATGGCGAGGGCGACCTGTCCAAGGACTTGCCGCTGTTGACCCACGATGAAATTCGCGTGCTGGCGAGCACCTGCAACCGCTTTCTCGCCAAGCAGCGGGAGATCATCAGCAGCGTTCAGGCGCTGACCGTGCACATTGCCGTGGAGTCCGCGCGCTCGCTGAAAAACATCAGCGACTCCAGCGACAGCGCCACCCATCAGGCGCGCTTTGCCAGGGAAGTCATGGAGCAGAGCAACGATGCAGTCGGGCGGATTGCCGAGGTGTCCCGGCAGACTCAGGGCATTTCCGGGACCACCGCGCAGAACCTCAGCATGGCCCGCGATTCCTATACCGAACTGCTGGAAGTCACGGGCAACATCAGTGAGATTTCCACCAGCCTGAATGAGTTCGGCACGCTGGTTTCGGCGCTGAACCAACGCTCATCGAGCATCAAATCCATCGTCGGGCTGATTCAACAGATTTCCTCGCAGACCAACCTTCTGGCGCTCAACGCGGCGATCGAGGCGGCGCGTGCGGGGGAGAGCGGGCGTGGTTTCGCGGTGGTTGCCGACGAAGTCCGGACCCTGGCCCAGAACGTCAGCCGCGCCACCGAGGACATTTCCCAGAACATCGACGCCATGTTGCTGGAAGTCAGCTCGACCCACGAGCAGACCACTCAGATCAGTCATAGCGCCCGGGAAACCCAGAAAGTGGTCGAGCGCGCGTCGGGACATTTTGAAAGCATGATCGGCGACTTTGAATCCACCCACATCAAGCTGGAGGACATCGCCTCGCACATCTTGCAGTTCGCCGACAGCAACACCGGCATCAACAACCGCGTCACCCAGATTCACGCGGACAGCCAGTCCATCGACCAGCGCATGCAGCATTCCGCCACCGCCACCCGCGATCTGTCGGGCGTGGCTGAAAAGGTCCAGGCGCTGCTGGGCCGGTTTGTCCTTGGGCATGGCGCGCTGGACGCCGGCATTACCCGCGCCAGTCATTGCCGTGACCGGCTCCAGGTGCGTCTGGCCGCGCTGCAACGTGAGGGCGTTAACCTGTTCGATCAGAACTACAAACTGATTCCCGGTACCGATCCCAAGCAATACACGACCAGCTACAGCGAGCGCTTCGCCCAGATCTGTCAGGAAGAGTGCGACGCGCTGACTAAAGGCACGCTGGGGGGCAAGGTCACCTTCATCGTCGACACCAAGGGCTACTGCCCGGTGAATAACAGCTGGGTGTCGAAAAAACCTACGGGCGATCGGGCTATAGACCTACCGGTCTGCCGGAACAAGCGCATGTTTTCCGACCCCATCGGCCTGCGCGCAGCGGCTAACAAACAGCGCTTCCTGCTGCAAACGTACCTGCGCGACACTGGCGAAATCATGACCGAAATCGACGTGCCGTTCTTCTTCGACGGTCGTCATTGGGGCAACTTGCGCATGGGCTTCGATGCCTCGCAATTACTGGCCGAATAACAGCGACCCACGCCAATGCCCAGCGACTGATCAGCCGGTCGCGGGCATCGTCGTTCCTGCGCGGGCGAGCGTGGCGTTAGCAGGTGCTCAGTTCACCGTGATGACGCAATCGAAGCTGCGCTCTGGCGCTACTTCTGGAGCCCAGGGCTGTCGATAGACCATCATCAGATGGCCCGTGCCGGGATTGGCGGCTCGGTAGCGCCAGACTGACTGACCACCTTCACCGACCAATCCGACGTCTTTGGAAGAATTAAATACCTCAGGCCCGAGGCTGCCGAGTATCGACGGCGCCGGGTTTTGCACCAGCCAGCGGTAACCAGTCGTGGGATTGCTGGGCAGCATCAGCATGAGGGTCTGGCCGGTTTTGAGGGTGAGGGGGCAGTCCTGCTGATCGTCCAGGGAAACGATTTGTTTAGGTGTCTGGGCGCAGGCGGCGAGCAGGCTGAGGCTGAGCGGGACGAGCAGGCGGGCAGGGGTCATGAAGGCTCCGGTCATAGGCAACATGGGAGGGAGCATAACCGAAGATTCAGAAACCTGGCAGAAGGTCGCCTGGTGTACATGCGGAGCTGGCGGGTGACGCAGTACAAATTGCAGGAGCGGGGGGGGGGGGGGGGGGGGGGGGGGGGGGGGGGGGGGGGGGGCGGGGCGGGGGGGGGCGGAGGGGGGGCGGGGCGGGCGGGCGGCCCCCCCGGCGCGGCCGGGGCCAGCGCGGC
>NZ_JBTOPV010000059.1:0-6125 GCF_055284355.1 Pseudomonas sp. HP_01
GTGCGGTGTGACGACCGACGCCTTCCCGGCTGAAGCCGGTCCCACTGTTTGACCGCGTATCCATAGTGGGACCGGCTTTAGCCGGGAAGAGGCCGGTATGTTCGCCATCAGAATTGCGGTGTGACGACCGACGCCTTCCTGGCTAAAGCCAGTCTCACTGTTTGACCGCGTATCCATAGTGGGACTGGCTTTAGCCGGGAAGAGGCCCGTGTGTTCGAAATCAGATTTAGGGTGTAACGACCGACGCCTTCCTGGCTAAAGCCAGTCCCACTGTTTGACCGCGTATCCATAGTAGGACCGGCTTTAGCCGGGAAGAGGCCCGTCTGCTCGTCATCAGATGTGCGGTGTGAATGCCGACGCCTTCCCGGCTGAAGCCGGTCCCACTATTTGACCGCGTATCCATAGTGGGGCCGGCTTTAGCCGGGAAGAGGCCGGTGTGTTCGCCATCAGCACCGCGGTGTAACGACCGACGCCTTCCTGGCTAAAGCCAGTCCCACTGTTTGACCGCGTATCCATAGTGGGACCGGCTTTAGCCGGGAAGAGGCC
Organism: Pseudomonas sp. HP_01; assembly: GCF_055284355.1. Lineage (NCBI taxonomy): Bacteria > Pseudomonadati > Pseudomonadota > Gammaproteobacteria > Pseudomonadales > Pseudomonadaceae > Pseudomonas > Pseudomonas sp. HP_01. The sequence goes on from NZ_JBTOPV010000059.1 coordinate 547, forward strand.
CGTGCGTTCGCCATCAGATTTGAGGTGTGACGACCGACGCCTTCCCGGCTAAAGCCAGTCTCACTGTTTGACCGCGTATCCATAGTGGGGCCGGCTTTAGCCGGGAAGAGGCCGGTGCGCTCGCCATCAGAATTGCGGTGTGACGACCGACGCTTTCCTGGCCAAAGCCAGTCTCACTGTTTGACCGCGTATCCATAGTGGGACCGGCTTTAGCCGGGAAGAGGCCGGTGTGCTCGCCATCAGAATTGCGGTGTGACGACCGACGCCTTCCCGGCTGAAGCCGGTCCCACTGTTTGACCGCGTATCCATAGTAGGACCGGCTTTAGCCGGGAAGAGGCCCGTGTGCTCGCCATCAGAATTGCGGTGTGACGACCGACGCTTTCCCGGCTGAAGCCGGTCCCACTGTTTGACCGCGTATCCATAGTGGGACCGGCTTTAGCCGGGAAGAGGCCCGCCGATTATCTGATTAGATCCGCGCTGCAAAGACGTCTTGATGATTGCGGCACTGCTCTGCCGTCAGCATGAACACGCCGTGGCCGCCACGCTCGAACTCCAGCCAGGCGAAATCCACTTCCGGGTACAGCGCTTCGACGTGAACCTGGCTGTTGCCGACTTCCACGATCAACAAGCCCTTTTCGTTCAGATGGTCCGCAGCCTGGGCCAGCATGCGCCGCACCAGATTCAATCCATCGTCACCGCAGGCTAGCGCCAACTCCGGTTCGTGCTGGTATTCGTCGGGCATGTCGGCGAAATCTTCGGCATCGACGTACGGCGGGTTGGACACGATCAGGTCAAAACGCTGACCCGGCAGACCGTCGAAACCATCGCCCTGCACGGTGTACACGCGCTGATCCACGCCATGGCGCTCGATGTTCTGATTCGCCACTTCCAGCGCCTCGAACGACAGATCGGCCAACACCACTTCAGCGTCGGGGAACACGTCGGCGCAGGCGATGCCGATGCAGCCGGAGCCGGTGCAGAGGTCGAGAATGCGTGCCGGATCGCTGGCCAGCCAGGGCGTGAAACGCTGTTCGATCAGTTCACCGATGGGCGAGCGCGGAATCAGCACGCGCTCGTCGACGATGAATGACATCCCGCAGAACCAGGCTTCACCCAGCAGATACGCGGTGGGCACGCGTTCCTCGATACGTCGCTTGATCAGGTGTTGAACCGCAACCAGCTCTTCTTCTTCAAGGTTGCAGTCCAGGTAACTGTCGGCGATTTCCCACGGCAGGTGCAGTGCGCCGAGCACCAATTGGCGAGCCTCGTCCCACGCGTTGTCGGTGCCATGACCGAAAAACAGGTCTTCCCCGTGGAAACGGCTGACAGCCCAACGGATATGATCGCGCAGGGTGCGCAGGCGGGAAGTGATCACGGCAGACTCCTTGAAAAAACGACGGGCGATTCTATCAGCCATCCACGCAACAAACGATCCCGCACCGGGCGCGGCGGCCATGCGCAAAACTTTCCGCAGTCTTTGACTCGTTTTGCAGGCACTATGACAGCAACCGCGACCTGCTCGACGGCTTGAAGCCCGGCAAAAAAGCGAGGTCTGTGAGCATGGCGATTCACAGAATCGCTCTGCCAGTGGACAATGTGGCAAAAGCCCCACTCGAAGGAGCCCCCCGATGTCTGTTTCAAACACTGGTCCAAAGACCATGTTTCAACTCAGTGGCCGCGAATACGCAGCGGCGACATTGAGTAATGCCACCCTGATCATCATCGATGCGCAGAAGGAATACCTCAGCGGCCCCCTGGCCCTGACCGGCGTTCAGGACGCCATCAATAACATCGTCAAACTGGTTGCCGCGGCGCGTGCAGCGAAGTCGCCGATCATTCACGTGCGCCATCTGGGCACCGTCGGCGGCATGTTCGACCCCCAAGGCGAACGTGGGCAATTCGTCCCCGAATTGCAGCCTCAGGGTGACGAAATCATCATCGAAAAACGCCTGCCGAATGCGCTGAATGGCACGGTCTCCACCGACGACCGCACCACCCTGCACAGCCTGCTGGAAAGCCGTGGCCGTCTGGACCTCGTGGTCTGCGGGTTCATGAGCCACTCCAGCGTCAGCACCACCGTGCGCGCGGCCAAGGATTACGGGTTTCGCTGCACGCTGGTTGAAGACGCCTGCGCCACCCGCGACCTGCCGACCCCGAGCGGCGTGATCAAAGCCGAGCTGGTGCAGCAGGCGGAGATGGCAATCATGAACGACAACTTCGCCAAACTGGCGCTGACTGAAAACCTGATCTGATTCCTCGCTCCACAGGAGCTGTTGCGACCGAGCTGACTGCGCATGCCCCTCGCGCGGATCATTTTCCGGCAGTTCCTGTAGAAAAGGCGTACAAATGCAGTCTTCAGGCAAGGTGATCTTGTTCACCTGACCGCCTATCCGTTATCGACCCGTGATGCCCCTGAAACCTGGCCAGGCGGGAACCCCCCCACCCTGTGCTGGTCAGAGCGCCGATACCTATAGAGGAAATCGGAATGAAGATATCCGATGGTTTTGATGCCCGTCGCCTGCGCCCCAAGGGCCAGGGCAGCTGGCGGATGCGCATTATTGCTGCGTTTTCGGCCGTTCTGGCCACCGCTGGCGTACTGCTGGCAATGGCCGGCGTGGCCAGTTTGATCGGCAACCCGGTCGCGCTGGGCGAACTCAACGCCAGTCCGGCGGGCGCCGTGGTGACGGTGATTGTCGGTTTGCTGATGCTGTATGTCGGCGTCTGGTTCTGGCGCCGCAGTCGCCGCCGCCGTCGTCGTGCCGGTGAACTCAATATGTCTCCCCATCTGATGAAGAAACACGACTGACCTTCGCGTCATCCGCTGCCGTTTAATCATCGATCGTCTTAATCATCGATAGTCGCGCCGATTCTGGCGTGACGCGGTTAAACTGGCCCCCTTCGCGGAGACCACCATGCAAGACGACGATTTTTCCCTGTTCAGAAGCGAGATTCGCGGCGTAAAGCCGATCAAGACTGAACATGCGGACGTAGGAAAACCCAAAACCGACCGTAAGAACCTGGCCAAATTGCGTCAGGCCGCCACCGTGCGCTCCGACGCGACGATCACCGTTGATGGTTTGTCAGACCAGTTCGTGATCGATGTAGGCCCCGAGGACACGCTGTACTGGGCCCGTGACGGGGTGCAGGAAGGCCAGATGCGCAAGCTCAAGCTGGGGCAGATCAGTTTTGAAGGCAGCCTGGACCTGCACGGCATGAGCGTCGAAATGGCGCGCGAGACGATGTGGGAATTCCTGGCCGAGGCGGCAAAACTTGAAGTGCGTTGCGTGCGCATCACCCACGGCAAGGCCGTGCGGCTGGATGGCAAGCGGCCGATGATCAAGAGCCACGTCAATACTTGGTTGCGTCAGCATCAGCAGGTATTGGGATTTGCGTCGTGCATCGCCAAGCATGGCGGCGCGGGCGCGGTGTATGTGATCCTCAAGCGGACCATGATGGAGGGGCGTGACGAGTAAGGCAGGCCTTGCCGTTGTGCTCAGGTTGCCGTGGGTGGCTTGCCCGAGCGAATTCCCCCTGCAGGAGCCGGCTTGCTGGCGAACGCGGTGAATCAGAAACGCAAATATCGACTGACCCAACGCGTTCGCCAGCAAGCCGGCTCCTACGGATTCTGCAGCGTTCATTCAATCAGCTGTCCAGCCGATTGAAGAGCGCCATCACATCAACGAGGACCTGGACCACCGCCACCGCCGCCACCAGGGCCGCCGCCTTCATATTGACCACCGCCGCCACCGCCTCCGTGACCGCCATGGCCTCCCCCGCCCGGGCCCCAGAATGGCCAGCATCCGGAGATGGCTGACATCACCGCGATCACCATCGCGACTTTCGCTATACGACTCAACATTTCGATTTCTCTCTCAAAGCGGGCTTGACCACAGGTATTCATCACCTGCTGCTTCAGACAGTGCGCGCCTGTGAATCCGCGTCGTGGTTTGGTACCGATCAGGTACCGAACCCGATACGAAGCCATCCACAAAAAGGCCGCGAGGGATGGGTGTTCCCGTCGCGGCCTGTGCTTGGTGCGCTCAAATGTTCAGTAACAATCAGCGGCGGTAGTAACCCGGTCCGGGTCCAGGGCCATAACCACCCCGCCCGCCATCGTATGGGCCACCGTCGTAGTAACGGTGTTCGTGCCAGCCACCGCCGTGGCGACCCCAACCCGGTCCGAAAAAACACCCCGAAACCGACGACGCCAGGGCAATCACCAGTGCGATTTTCGCGATTCGGTTAAGCATCATAAGCACTCTCTTCATCCGGGCATCTGTCACCCGTTACTTCAGACATCACGCCGACAAATTCCGACATATCCCCTCGGTAAAGGTTGGGTAAAGGTCAACTGACACTGCCACGGCGGCGCCATGCCGCAGGCGTCTCGGCCGCCTGCCGTACCCCTGCGCGTCCAGCTACGCTACTATGTGCGCCTTTGCAGGCCCGCAACCCTGCGTTTTTTGAACCCACACGGAACACACCCCTGTGACTCTGGAACAGAACTACACCGCCATCCTCGGTCAACTCGGCGAAGACGTCTCCCGCGAAGGCCTGCGCGACACCCCGAAACGCGCAGCCAAAGCCATGCAGTACCTTTGCCGCGGCTATGAGCAAACCCTCGAAGAAGTCACCAACGGCGCGCTGTTCAGCTCCGACAACAGCGAAATGGTGGTGGTCAAGGACATCGAGCTGTATTCGCTCTGCGAACACCATCTGCTGCCCTTCATCGGCAAGGCCCACGTCGCCTACATCCCGAGCGGCAAAGTGCTGGGCCTGTCGAAGGTCGCGCGCATCGTCGACATGTACGCCCGTCGTCTGCAGATCCAGGAAAACCTCAGCCGCCAGATCGCCGAAGCCATTCAACAGGTCACCGGCGCGCTGGGCGTGGCGGTGGTCATCGAAGCCAAGCACATGTGCATGATGATGCGCGGCGTCGAGAAGCAGAATTCGTCGATGATCACCTCGGTGATGTTGGGTGAATTCCGCGAAAACGCCGCGACCCGCATCGAATTTCTGAGCCTGATCAAGTGATCCCGGCGTCCTGAAGGCCGCAGCATCTGGCTGCGGCTGTCTGGCGGTTCGTGCCGCCGAGTGAGGTTTTAGCGTGTTGATGAAAGCAGTGAGAGTCGGTCTCGGCCAGCTCGTGATCGCGGGCGATTTTCTGACCCGGCCGAGCAAGAAGAAGCGTTCTCCCGAAGCCCAGGCTGCCGTCGAGGCGTCGGCGAAAGCGCTGACGCTGTATCAGTTCCACGCCTGCCCGTTTTGCGTGAAAACCCGCCGGGCGCTGCGTCGCTTGAACGTGCCGGTGCCCCTTCGTGACGCAAAGAACAACGAACCGGACCGTCAGGCGCTGCTCAGCGGCGGCGGCCGGATCAAGGTGCCTTGCCTGCGGATCGAGGAAGAAGGCCAGACGGTGTGGATGTATGAATCCAAAGTGATCGTTGATTACCTGGAGAAGCGGTTCGCCTCAGTGTGAATCACATCACCTGTAGGAGCGGGCTTTGCCGCGTAAAATATAAGCTGCGACATACACGCGCCAGTTACACCCCAATATCGGGCCAGCGCGCTGCAAACGG
>NZ_JBTOPV010000060.1:0-5720 GCF_055284355.1 Pseudomonas sp. HP_01
ATGGGGTTTTGGAATTTAATCTTGACGATGACCTACTCTCACATGGGGAAACCCCACACTACCATCGGCGATGCATCGTTTCACTGCTGAGTTCGGGATGGGATCAGGTGGTTCCAACGCTCTATGGTCGTCAAGAAATTCGGGTACTGACTCGTTCTCTCGAACGCTTCAGCAAATCGGGTATGTGATCAAGGTACAGCTTGTGTGTTCGCAAACTTTCGTCTTCATGCGTCTTCACACACCGCAATCTGCTGTCTTTGTGCAGATTGCTTGGGTGTTATATGGTCAAGCCTCACGGGCAATTAGTATTGGTTAGCTCAACGCCTCACAGCGCTTACACACCCAACCTATCAACGTCGTAGTCTTCGACGGCCCTTCAGGGAACTCAAGGTTCCAGTGAGATCTCATCTTGAGGCAAGTTTCCCGCTTAGATGCTTTCAGCGGTTATCTTTTCCGAACATAGCTACCCGGCAATGCCACTGGCGTGACAACCGGAACACCAGAGGTTCGTCCACTCCGGTCCTCTCGTACTAGGAGCAGCCCCTCTCAAATCTCAAACGTCCACGGCAGATAGGGACCGAACTGTCTCACGACGTTCTAAACCCAGCTCGCGTACCACTTTAAATGGCGAACAGCCATACCCTTGGGACCGGCTTCAGCCCCAGGATGTGATGAGCCGACATCGAGGTGCCAAACACCGCCGTCGATATGAACTCTTGGGCGGTATCAGCCTGTTATCCCCGGAGTACCTTTTATCCGTTGAGCGATGGCCCTTCCATACAGAACCACCGGATCACTAAGACCTACTTTCGTACCTGCTCGACGTGTCTGTCTCGCAGTCAAGCGCGCTTTTGCCTTTATACTCTACGACCGATTTCCGACCGGTCTGAGCGCACCTTCGTACTCCTCCGTTACTCTTTAGGAGGAGACCGCCCCAGTCAAACTACCCACCATACACTGTCCTCGATCCGGATAACGGACCTGAGTTAGAACCTCAAAGTTGCCAGGGTGGTATTTCAAGGTTGGCTCCACGCAGACTGGCGTCCACGCTTCAAAGCCTCCCACCTATCCTACACAAGCAAATTCAAAGTCCAGTGCAAAGCTATAGTAAAGGTTCACGGGGTCTTTCCGTCTAGCCGCGGATACACTGCATCTTCACAGCGATTTCAATTTCACTGAGTCTCGGGTGGAGACAGCGCCGCCATCGTTACGCCATTCGTGCAGGTCGGAACTTACCCGACAAGGAATTTCGCTACCTTAGGACCGTTATAGTTACGGCCGCCGTTTACCGGGGCTTCGATCAAGAGCTTCGCGTTAGCTAACCCCATCAATTAACCTTCCGGCACCGGGCAGGCGTCACACCCTATACGTCCACTTTCGTGTTTGCAGAGTGCTGTGTTTTTAATAAACAGTCGCAGCGGCCTGGTATCTTCGACCGGCATGAGCTTACGGAGCAAGTCCTTCACCCTCACCGGCGCACCTTCTCCCGAAGTTACGGTGCCATTTTGCCTAGTTCCTTCACCCGAGTTCTCTCAAGCGCCTTGGTATTCTCTACCCAACCACCTGTGTCGGTTTGGGGTACGGTTCCTGGTTACCTGAAGCTTAGAAGCTTTTCTTGGAAGCATGGCATCAACCACTTCGTGTTCTAAAGAACACTCGTCATCAGCTCTCGGCCTTAGAATCCCGGATTTACCTAAGATTCCAGCCTACCACCTTAAACCTGGACAACCAACGCCAGGCTGGCCTAGCCTTCTCCGTCCCTCCATCGCAATAACCAGAAGTACAGGAATATTAACCTGTTTTCCATCGACTACGCTTTTCAGCCTCGCCTTAGGGACCGACTAACCCTGCGTCGATTAACGTTGCGCAGGAAACCTTGGTCTTTCGGCGTGGGTGTTTTTCACACCCATTGTCGTTACTCATGTCAGCATTCGCACTTCTGATACCTCCAGCAAGCTTCTCAACTCACCTTCACAGGCTTACAGAACGCTCCTCTACCGCATCATCCTAAGATGATACCCGTAGCTTCGGTGCATGGTTTGAGCCCCGTTACATCTTCCGCGCAGGCCGACTCGACTAGTGAGCTATTACGCTTTCTTTAAAGGGTGGCTGCTTCTAAGCCAACCTCCTAGCTGTCTAAGCCTTCCCACATCGTTTCCCACTTAACCATGACTTTGGGACCTTAGCTGACGGTCTGGGTTGTTTCCCTTTTCACGACGGACGTTAGCACCCGCCGTGTGTCTCCCATGCTCGGCACTTGTAGGTATTCGGAGTTTGCATCGGTTTGGTAAGTCGGGATGACCCCCTAGCCGAAACAGTGCTCTACCCCCTACAGTGATACATGAGGCGCTACCTAAATAGCTTTCGAGGAGAACCAGCTATCTCCGAGCTTGATTAGCCTTTCACTCCGATCCACAGGTCATCCGCTAACTTTTCAACGGTAGTCGGTTCGGTCCTCCAGTTAGTGTTACCCAACCTTCAACCTGCCCATGGATAGATCGCCCGGTTTCGGGTCTATTCCCAGCGACTAGACGCCCTATTAAGACTCGCTTTCGCTACGCCTCCCCTATTCGGTTAAGCTCGCCACTGAAAATAAGTCGCTGACCCATTATACAAAAGGTACGCAGTCACCCAACAAAGTGGGCTCCCACTGCTTGTACGCATACGGTTTCAGGATCTATTTCACTCCGCTCTCCGCGGTTCTTTTCGCCTTTCCCTCACGGTACTGGTTCACTATCGGTCAGTCAGTAGTATTTAGCCTTGGAGGATGGTCCCCCCATGTTCAGACAAGGTTTCTCGTGCCCCGTCCTACTCGATTTCATTGACAAGAGATTTTCGCGTACAGGGCTATCACCCACTATGGCCGCACTTTCCAGAGCGTTCCGCTAATCTCAAATCAACTTAAGGGCTGGTCCCCGTTCGCTCGCCACTACTAAGGGAATCTCGGTTGATTTCTTTTCCTCAGGGTACTTAGATGTTTCAGTTCCCCTGGTTCGCTCCATACACCTATGTATTCAGTGTAAGGTAACTGTCTTATGACAGCTGGGTTCCCCCATTCAGACATCTCCGGATCACAGTCTGTTTGCCGACTCCCCGAAGCTTTTCGCAGGCTACCACGTCTTTCATCGCCTCTGACTGCCAAGGCATCCACCGTATGCGCTTCTTCACTTGACCATATAACCCCAAGCAATCTGGTTATACTGTGAAGACGACATTCGCCGAAAGTTTGCATTTCACAAACTTTACCTTAGCCTGGACACACACCAGTGAAAGAGGTGCCCAGTCTATATTTCAATCACATACCCAAATTTTTAAAGAACGATCTAATCAAAAGACTAGAAATCAACACTCATCATCCAGCGGATGGAGCGCTCATTTCTAAGCTTTAAACAGTCAGAAGCAGTTATGGTGGAGCCAAACGGGATCGAACCGTTGACCTCCTGCGTGCAAGGCAGGCGCTCTCCCAGCTGAGCTATGGCCCCATAACAAAATTGGTGGGTCTGGGCAGATTCGAACTGCCGACCTCACCCTTATCAGGGGTGCGCTCTAACCAACTGAGCTACAGACCCAATTTCGAGCTTGTAACTGTTAGCGTGAGCTATCAGCTTGGAGCTTAAAGCTGCTTCTATCGTCTTCTTCAATGAATCAAGCAATTCGTGTGGGAACTTGCGAAGAAGCTGAGTCTTCGATTAAGGAGGTGATCCAGCCGCAGGTTCCCCTACGGCTACCTTGTTACGACTTCACCCCAGTCATGAATCACACCGTGGTAACCGTCCTCCCGAGGGTTAGACTAGCTACTTCTGGTGCAACCCACTCCCATGGTGTGACGGGCGGTGTGTACAAGGCCCGGGAACGTATTCACCGCGACATTCTGATTCGCGATTACTAGCGATTCCGACTTCACGCAGTCGAGTTGCAGACTGCGATCCGGACTACGATCGGTTTTCTGGGATTAGCTCCACCTCGCGGCTTGGCAACCCTCTGTACCGACCATTGTAGCACGTGTGTAGCCCAGGCCGTAAGGGCCATGATGACTTGACGTCATCCCCACCTTCCTCCGGTTTGTCACCGGCAGTCTCCTTAGAGTGCCCACCATAATGTGCTGGTAACTAAGGACAAGGGTTGCGCTCGTTACGGGACTTAACCCAACATCTCACGACACGAGCTGACGACAGCCATGCAGCACCTGTCTCAATGTTCCCGAAGGCACCAATCCATCTCTGGAAAGTTCATTGGATGTCAAGGCCTGGTAAGGTTCTTCGCGTTGCTTCGAATTAAACCACATGCTCCACCGCTTGTGCGGGCCCCCGTCAATTCATTTGAGTTTTAACCTTGCGGCCGTACTCCCCAGGCGGTCAACTTAATGCGTTAGCTGCGCCACTAAAAGCTCAAGGCTTCCAACGGCTAGTTGACATCGTTTACGGCGTGGACTACCAGGGTATCTAATCCTGTTTGCTCCCCACGCTTTCGCACCTCAGTGTCAGTATGAGCCCAGGTGGTCGCCTTCGCCACTGGTGTTCCTTCCTATATCTACGCATTTCACCGCTACACAGGAAATTCCACCACCCTCTGCCCTACTCTAGCTTGCCAGTTTTGGATGCAGTTCCCAGGTTGAGCCCGGGGATTTCACATTCAACTTAACAAACCACCTACGCGCGCTTTACGCCCAGTAATTCCGATTAACGCTTGCACCCTCTGTATTACCGCGGCTGCTGGCACAGAGTTAGCCGGTGCTTATTCTGTCGGTAACGTCAAAACAGCAAGGTATTCGCTTACTGCCCTTCCTCCCAACTTAAAGTGCTTTACAATCCGAAGACCTTCTTCACACACGCGGCATGGCTGGATCAGGCTTTCGCCCATTGTCCAATATTCCCCACTGCTGCCTCCCGTAGGAGTCTGGACCGTGTCTCAGTTCCAGTGTGACTGATCATCCTCTCAGACCAGTTACGGATCGTCGCCTTGGTGAGCCATTACCTCACCAACTAGCTAATCCGACCTAGGCTCATCTGATAGCGCAAGGCCCGAAGGTCCCCTGCTTTCTCCCGTAGGACGTATGCGGTATTAGCGTCCCTTTCGAGACGTTGTCCCCCACTACCAGGCAGATTCCTAGGCATTACTCACCCGTCCGCCGCTGAATCAGAGAGCAAGCTCTCTTCATCCGCTCGACTTGCATGTGTTAGGCCTGCCGCCAGCGTTCAATCTGAGCCATGATCAAACTCTTCAGTTCAATACTGCAATTAGGTTTTGAGAAAACCTTATAAACTTGGCTCAGCAATCGTTGGTTAAACCATGATTTCTCGTGGAGTAACTTGCGATGCTGATAATCTTGCGACTTCAGTCTTACAGCACAAGCACCCACACGAATTGCTTGATTCAGTTGTTAAAGAGCGGGTGGTTAAGATCTTTCGTCTCAACCGAGGCGCGCATTCTACAGCGTCTCTTGTCTCTGTCAAGCGGTTATTTTAAGAAGTTTTCAAAGTTTCCTTATCAACTTCAACCACTTGCGCTTCGTTCGACTTAACGTCTCACGTCAGCGGGAGGCGAATTCTACAGCGTTACAACCTGCTGTCAACTGCCTTTTTCACCGCTGTCGATTCAAGCATCTGAACCGAAGCATTCCTCGCTGCTTACTTCGTCCAACTCTTTGATTATCAAGGAGTTTTCCGTTTCGTCTGCGCCGGAAGTGGGGCGAATTATAGACAGATCCAGAGGGGCGTCAA
>NZ_JBTOPV010000061.1:0-4571 GCF_055284355.1 Pseudomonas sp. HP_01
AACAACCCACGGGTGGGGGCGCGCGGCCCCCAAAAAAATCCCCGCTGCCACCCCCCGCCCCCTACCCCCCCCGAGGGGCGCCCCCCCCCGCTCCTACGGAGAGCTTGCCTTTACTTCGGGCAGCCTTCGTCGCGACACGCCGTATACGCCTTCAATTGCTCAACCCGCACTTTGGTCTGCGCGGACAGGCATTGCGCCTGCACCAACGGCCACATGCTCCCGCCCTCCTCCCGTTTGCCGGCCTGATACTGGCAATCGGCGTCGCGAAACGCGATCCACTTCTTCTGCGCATCCTGCAGGGCTTTCTTGCGCGCCGGCGTCTTCAGATAGCCCATCTGCGCGTTGTATTGGGTGTTCAATTCCGCGTCCAGCGCCTTGTATTCCTGGCTCGCGCATTGATTCATAGACGCCTGATTGGCGTCGCAGTCCTGGGCCTGGGCCGAGCAACCGATGCCCAGCGCCATCAGCATGCCGACCGCGATCATCCTGTACTGCATGTCTCATCTCCTTTCAGTGAACAACGCCAAACGTCAATCCAGCATGCCGACGTAACCCGGCTGCTGCTTGACCCGCGCGAGCCAGGCTTGAATCGCCGGGAACTGCGCCAGGTCGAAGCCGCCCTGATCGGCAACATGGGTGTAGGCGTACAGCGCGATGTCGGCGATGGAGAAACTGTCACCCACCAGAAACGGCGTGCGCAGCAACTGTTGCTCCATGACTTTCAGCGCCTTGTTACCGCGCCGGTGCAGCGAGTGGTATTCCTCCATCCGCTCCTCCGGCAGCCCCAGATAAAACTGAATGAAGCGCGCCACCGCGAGGGTCGGCTCATGGCTGTACTGCTCGAAGAACTGCCACTGCAGCATTTGCGTGCGCAGGCGCGGCTCGGTCAGCAGGTAAGGCGTGCCTTCGGCGAGGAAGTTGAGAATCGCGTTGGACTCCCACAGGCAGGTGCCGTCTTCGAGTTCAAGCACCGGAATCTTTCCGTTCGGGTTCTTCGCCAGAAACGCCTCGGTTTCGGTCTCGCCCTTGAGAATGTCCACCGGCACCCACTCGTACTCCGCGCCGAGCAGGTTGAGCATCAGCTTGATCTTGTAGCAGTTGCCCGAGTTGTAATCGCCGTAAACCTTGTACATCAACCCTCTCCCTTCAATCGTGTGCCGTCAGTCGTGCCGGTCGTGCGTGTGCGTAATGTATCAGGCCACCTGTGAAAGCTGTGTTTGCCGAATGACGGCGGCAAGCCGCTTCAAACCTTCGTCCAGGCGCTCGGGGTCGATGTGGCTGAAGTTCAGCCGCAGGTAACCCGGGTTAGCGTCCGGATCGGCAAAAAACGGCTCGCCCGGCATGAACGCCACGTTCTGCGCCAAGGCGCTGTCGAGCAAGGTGCGGGTGTCGAGCTTGTGCTTGAGGGTCAGCCAGAAGAACAGGCCGCCTTGTGGGCTGTTCCATTCCGCCAGATCGGCGAAGTGCCGCTGCAGACCGCCTTCGAACGCATCGCGGCGGGTGCGATAGAAGCTGCGCAGTTCCAGCAGATGCTGCTCGTAGTGCTCACTGCCGATCCACTGCAACGCCTGCCATTGGCCGACCCGATTGGTGTGCAGATCCGCCGATTGCTTGAGCTTGAGCAGATGCGGGAACAGATCGGGCGTGGCGATCAGGTAGCCGACGCGCAACCCCGGCATCAGGGTTTTCGACACGGTGCCGGTGTAGATCCAGCTGGCCTTTTTCAGACGACTGACGATGGGCCGCGCGCTGCCGCCGTCGAACGTCAGCTCGCGGTACGGCTCGTCTTCGATCAACGTGACGCCGAATTCGTCGAGCAACGCCGCCACTGCATCCCGCGCGGTTTCGCTGTAACGCACCGCCGACGGATTCTGGAACGTGGGAATCAGGTAGGCAAACGACGGCGAGTGCATCTCCAGGCGCTGGCGCAACGCGTCGAGGTCCGGGCCTTCGGCGAGCAGCGGCACGGTCAGGCAGTCGGCGCCGAACAGCTGAAAGATTTGCAGCGCGGCCAGATAGGTCGGCGCTTCGAGCAAGATCTCGGTGCCCTTGTCGATGTACAGCTTGGCGGCCAGATCCAGCGTCTGCTGGGAACCGCTGACGATCATCACCTGACTCGCGTCGCAGTCGATGCCCAACGCCCGCGCTTGGGCGGCCAGCGCCTCACGCAACTGCGGTTCGCCTTCGCTCATCCCGTACTGGCCGATGCTGCGGGGCATGTCAGACCACTCACTCTTCGGCAACATGGCCTCGGCCGGCAATCCGCCCGCGAACGACATCATCTCCGGGCGCTGGGCGGCGGCGAGGATTTCGCGAATCAGTGAACTCTTCAAACGGGTAACGCGTTCGGAAAATGGCATCGGATCACCGCTGGCGGAAAGAAAGGGGAATACGTCAAACTGGTTGACCGAAATTACGATGCCGCGCACGGATACGTCAATATGCTTGACCTTAAAAATTCATCCACCCAGCAAATTGCCATGGAAGCGTTTTTCTTCGGCTACCAAGCGTTCACCGCCAAGGCCGATGAAATGCTCGACCGCCGTGGGCTGAGTCGGGTGCACCAGCGCATTGTGTTTTTCATCGCCCGCTATCCGGGCCTGAGCGTGAAGGAACTGCTCGGCAAGTTGGGCGTAAGCAAGCAGGCGCTGAACACGCCGCTGCGGCAGTTGATCGAGATGGAGCTGGTGCTCAGCGTCGCGCCCGAGGACGACAAACGTAAGCGCCTGCTGGAGCTGACCGCCGAGGGCCGCACGTTTGAAGAGTCACTGCGCCGCGAGCAGGTCAAGCTGCTGCAACGGGTATTCGCTGAAGCCGGCCGCGAGGCGGTGGATGGCTGGCTGGCGGTGAATCAGGCGCTGGGCAACACGATGACCCGCGGCTGAACTGCCAGGTTGCAGGCTGCGGCCGAAACTGTGCCGACCAATGCGCCGATGGCTGTATTGCAACAGGGCCCGACCACTGCGTATAGGCTGGCAGCTCTGTTCAACCGTTGCGCCAAGGATAGACCCGCATGACTGACGTGCCCCTCGCGCCATTGCGACCGCTGACCGACTCTTCGCCCTCCGCCATCGTTGCCGGCTTCATCGCCATGATGACCGGTGTCACCAGTTCGCTGGTGCTGACGTTTCAGGCCGGTCAGGCCGCCGGGCTGACCTCCGCGCAGATCTCCTCGTGGATCTGGGCGCTGTTCATGGGCATGGCGGTGTGCAGCATCGGCCTGTCGCTGCGTTATCGCTCGCCCATCACCGTGGCGTGGTCGACGCCGGGCGCGGCATTGCTGATCACCAGCCTGGGCGGTGTCGCCTACCCTGAAGCCATCGGCGCATTCATCACCTGCGCTGTGCTGGTGATCATCTGCGGCGTCACCGGCAGCTTCGAACGGCTGGTCAAGCGCTTGCCGACGTCACTGGCGGCGGCCCTGCTGGCGGGGATTCTGTTCAAGATCGGCAGCGAAATCTTCGTCGCCGCGCAACACCGCACCGGCCTGGTGCTGGGCATGTTCTTCACTTACCTGATCGTCAAACGCTATTCGCCGCGCTACGCCGTGCTGGTGACCTTGCTGGTCGGTGTCGCACTGTCGGGCATGCTCGGCCTGCTGAACTTCAGCGGCCTCGCCCTGGAAGTGGCGATGCCGGTATGGACCACGCCTTCGTTCTCCATCGCTGCGACCGTCAGCATCGGCATTCCGCTGTTCGTCGTCGCCATGACCTCGCAGAACATGCCGGGCGTCGCGGTGTTGCGCGCAGACGGTTATCAGGTCCCCGCCTCGCCCCTGATCACGGCCACCGGCCTCATCTCGCTGATCACCGCACCCTTTGGCGCCCACGGCATCAACCTCGCGGCGATCAGCGCCGCAATCTGCACCGGCCCCCACGCCCACGAAGACCGCGACAAGCGCTACACAGCGGCGATCTGGTGCGGGATTTTCTACGCCATCGCGGGGGTGTTCGGCGCGACGCTGGCGGCGTTGTTCGCGGCGTTTCCCAGGGAATTGGTGCTGTCGATTGCCGCGCTGGCGCTGTTTGGCTCAATCATCAACGGCCTGACCGTGGCCATGAACGAGCCAAAGGAACGCGAAGCAGCGCTGATCACCTTCATGGTCACTGCGTCAGGGCTGACGCTGTTTTCCATCGGTTCGGCGTTCTGGGGGATTGTCGCGGGGGTGTTGACGCTGCTGATTCTCAACTATCGCAAATGACCGCTCGCGGCGTGCCACTCTTCCGTAGGAGCGCGCTTGCCCGCGAACGCGATCTGCCTGCTGCATCAATGTCGTCTGACTCACCGAGAATCGCGGGCAAGCCACTCTTCTGTAGGAGCGCGCTTGCCCGCGAACGCAATCTGCCTGCTGCATCAATGTCGGCTGACTCACCGCAATCGCGGGCAAGCCACCTTCTGTAGGAGCGCGCTTGCCCGCGAACGCGATCTGCCTGCTGCATTAATGTCGGCTGACTCACCGCAATCGCGGGCAAGCCACTCTTCTGTAGGAGCGCGCTTGCCCGCGATTGCAATCTACATGCTGCATCAATGTCAGCTGACTCACCGAGAATCGCGGGCAAGCCACTCTTCTG
>NZ_JBTOPV010000062.1:0-3992 GCF_055284355.1 Pseudomonas sp. HP_01
ATGCTTCAAGATTTATGGTGCTCACACCGGCCTCTTCCCGGCTAAAGCCGGTCCCACTAAAGTACGCGGTGTTTCTGTAGACCGGCTTCAGCCAGGAAAAGACCAGCGTCTGCCACCAGATCTCACTGTTCGCCGCCGATCGGTGTAGGAGCGCGCTTGCCCGCGAAGAGGCCGGTACATCCGACGCATGATGGTCGTCCGTGCATACGCGTTCGCCAGCAAGCCGGCGCCTACAGGCGGTGTATGACTCGAAGCAGGAGAATGTTCAAAGCCACCCCGACCGCTTGAAGCTCGCGAACAAGACCCCGCACCCGCCGACGATCACGCTTAACACCATGTAATAACCGTAATGCCAGGTCAGTTCGGGCATGTTCTCGAAGTTCATCCCGTAGATCCCGGCGATGGCGGTGGGGAAAGCCAGGATTGCGGCCCAGGCGGCAAATTTGCGCTGGGTCAGGCTCTGCCGTGAAGACTCCAGCAGCAGGCTGATTTCGATGGTCTGGCTGGCGATGTCGCGTAGGTTGGAAAGGTCTTCCATCTGCCGTTTGACGTGGATCTCCACGTCACGGAAGTAGGGGCGCATGTTCTTGTCGATGAAGGGGAAGCTGAGCTTCTGCAGCTCCTCGCCGATCTCCACCATGGGGGCGACGTAGCGGCGCAGGCGCAGCAGGTCACGACGCAGCGCGTGAATGCGGTGAATGTCGGATTCGTTGAGGTCCTTGCGCAGCACGTTGTGCTCAAGCTCTTCCAGCTCGCAGTGAATCTGCTCGGTGACCGGCTGGTAGTTCTCGGTGACGAAATCCAGCAGCGCATACAGGACGAAGTCTTCACCGTGCTCCAGCAGCAGCGGGCGGGCCTCGCAGCGCTGACGCACCACCCCGTAGGACTTCGAATCGCCATTGCGCGAGGTGATGATGTAGCCCTTGCCGGCGAAGATGTGCGTCTCGATGAAGATCAGCTTGCCGTTCTCGCGGATCGGCGCGTAGGTCACGATGAACAGTGCGTCACCGAAGGTTTCCAGCTTTGGCCGGCTGTGGACTTCCAGCGCATCTTCGATGGCCAGCTCGTGCAGGTTGAACTGCCGTTGCAGGGTGGTCAGCTGTTCGAGGTCTGGCTGCTCAAGGCCGATCCAGACGAAATGCCCGGGTTTCGCCGCCCAGGCCGCGCCTTCGTCGAGGGAAATGTTGGTGACTTTCTTTCCGGCGCTGTAAACGGCAGCGGCAACCACTCGACCCATAATGTCTGCTTCTTCTTTTAGGGAGAACTGACGCGCAGCTTAGCGCGCTCCCTGATCAGAGTCGGCGGATTTAAACGAGTTCGCAGGTTTTTTCAGGGCTGTTCAGCGTCTGTTGGGATGGCGGTGGCGGACCCACGGACGTGCGCGTCCATGCTGGCGATGCAGGCCTGCATCTGGCCGTGGCAGAGCGCGATGAGTTGCGGGATGTCTTCGCTGGTCAGGCCCGAAGTCGGGAGAGCGGGCAGCGTACGGATGATCACTTCGCCACTGCTCCATCGATTCAGATCCATGCTGCGCACGTAGGTACTCACGCACACCGGCACGATGGGCACTCCGGCCTCGATCGCCATCTGAAACGCCCCACGTTTGAAAGGCATCAGTCCTTCGCCCTTGTTGCGCGTGCCTTCGGGGAACACCCAGATCGAGGTGTCCTTGTGCTGCAGGGTGTCGGTGGTCTGGAGAATGGCGCGGCGCGCCCGTTGGGGGTTGCCGCGATCAATCAGCACGTTGCCCGCCAGCCAGAACAACTGGCCAAAGAACGGCACCCATTTGAGACTTTTTTTGCCGATGCAAACCGTGCGCGGCGGCACGATGTTGCCGAGGACAAACAGGTCATAGTTGGATTGATGGTTACAGATGATCACGCAGGGCCTGGCCTGCTCGAACTGCGGGCTGAGCTGCGCAGTCAGGCGCAGCCCGAGAATCCCCATGGCGGGGAGGGCGTAGAGGCGAGCACACAGGCGGCTGTTGTCAGGGTTGAAGGGACGGCACAAGCCGAGCAACAACCCCAGCGCGCCGGCGACGATAAAGTGAAGCCCCATCAGCAACATACGCAGTACGAACAGCATGCAAAACTACCCGGTAGGCGAAAAGCCGCGCAGTGTACGGATGTGCACTGGAATCGGCAATCGCCCACGGGCCGGGTGGCCGATCAGGAATTTAACGGGATGTTTCACGATGACGCGCCGCAGCAATGCGGCGCGTTGCCGGTGCGTCTTCAGAGCGGGATCTGACGATCCAGCTCGATCGCCCGGTCGAGGGTTTCGAGGAATTCCTTGCGCACTTTCAACTTGGTTTGCTTGTGGGCGCGCATGTTGATCTTCTTCATTTGCAGCGCCACGGTGCGCGCGGCCTCGGTGAGGTCCTCCGGGGCGACCACTTTGTCGAAGAAGCCGGCTTGCAGCGCGCCTTGGGGATCGAACATCTCGCCGCAGATCACCGAACGTCCGAAGGCACTTTTGCGCAGGCGATCACGGGCCAGCTCGATGCCGGCGTGGTGCATGGTCATGCCGATTTGCACCTCGTTCAGACCGATGCTGAACGGGCCGTCGACGCCGATGCGGTAATCCGCCGACAACAGCAGGAACGCGCCCTTGGCCACGGCATGACCGCCGCACGCGACCACGATGGGGAACGGGAACGACAGCATCCGCCGTGCCAGCGTGGAGCCTTCGGCAACCAGAGCCATGGCGGCTTCCGGCGACGAGGTCATGATCTTCAGGTCATAGCCGCCCGAGAGAATCCCCGGCTGACCGGTGATGATCACCACGGCGCGGTCCTGCTCGGCGCGGTCGAGTGCGGCATTGAACGCAGCGACCACGTCGTTGCTGATGGCGTTGACCTTGCCGTTGGTCAGGGTCAGCGTCGCAACGCCGTCATCCAGTTGATAGGCGACCAAATCACTCATGGAGCGAGTCCTTTTTTGTTTTGAAGTGGCGCAGACGTTACTCACCCGACAGGGCAAGGTAAAGCGTAAAGGATGACTGGCAAGTCAGGGGATCGGGTCGCCAGCGCTGGCGACCCTGAGAGGGAGCGGAGAGGGGCGGTTAAACTTCGACTTCGTTCAGTTCGCAGTACTCTTCCCAGTCCATGTCCAATGCCTCGGCCGCCTCCTTGTGTGCAGCAACGCGCAGTTCCTTGAGCTGCTCGGGGGTTTCGGCAATGAAGGTGAGCGCCAGCTCCCAGGTCGGGATACCCAGATTTTCGGCTTCATCTTCGAAGGCCCAGAGGGTTTGCTGCTGCTGCTCTTTCGGGCTCAAATCCTGGATTTCAGCCTGCAACATCGGATTGGTCACGATGTACTTCGCCAAGGCAGCTTCGGTCCAGTCGTTTGCGTTCATGCGGGGGTGATCTCCTGTGGGTCGAGCTGACGTGTTGCTGTGGGTGGGATGCTGCTGAGGTAATGAGCCAGGCAACGATTGTGCGTGATGTGAATCACTCGCGCCAGCGGCACGCGACCCGTCGGTCGGGGTAGCCTCGCGGGTAGGTTCCCCAACGAAAAGGGCCCGCTTTGCAGCGAGCCCTTGTCAACGGCGTCGGACTTTCAACCGATCGCCATAGGCTTCTTTACGTTGCGATGTGCGTTATTGCCGAGTCACGGGTGCGGACCCATGGCGCCATACACGCCCACCGGTTCGGGAAAGGTGCGCAGCAGGGTGATGTACAACAGCGCCGCCAGGCCAGGGGTGATCGGCAGGCTGATGTCGATACCGCGAGTAAACAAGCGGCGCTGTCAGTTCCCCGAGGATTTCATCAGGCCGCTTTTCACGGGTTGGCGAACCCGGCCGCCGGAGGGGTCGAAGCAGGCGCTGTCGTAACGAGGGGCAACGCACGTCGAGGGGAGGCCGGGTGGCGGAGGGCGGATTGCAGTGGTCTAATTTCCCCGGACACCTCGATAAGTGGAAAATACATTTATCGAGGAGTTTTTCATGACCAGAAAACGCAACAGGTTTGATGACAGCTACAAACTGGAAGT
>NZ_JBTOPV010000063.1:0-1257 GCF_055284355.1 Pseudomonas sp. HP_01
CTGTAGTGGTCAACTAATTCCGGACACCTCGATAGGTGGTTTCGACGCCATCGTCCGTTCGTAAACGGTCGGTGGCAGGTACCCCAGTTTCGAGTGCAGCCGCTCGTTGTTGTAATACCCAACGATGTATTGAGTGATGTCGCGTATCGCTTCGCCATGGTTAGCGTAATTCCGCCGCCATACCCGCTCCATTTTCAGGCTCAGGAAGAAGCGTTCCATCACCGCATTATCCCAGCAGTTACCTTTACGGCTCATGCTTTGCTGCATGCTGTGTCTGGCCAGCAACGCTCTGTAGATTGTGCTCGCATATTGGCTGCCGCGATCGGAGTGGGCGATCAGGCCAGGTGGAGGTTGACGCTGCGCGACGGCCATCTGCATCGCGCTGCACACCAGCTCTGCAGGCATGTTGGGGGCCATCGCCCAACCCACCACCTTGCGTGAGAACAAGTCCAACACGACGGCCAGGTAGAGCCAGCCGCTGCGCGTTCGGATGTAGGTAATGTCGGCGACCCAAGCGGTATTCATAGCCTGCGGCTCAAACTGACGGTTCAACACATTCTCGGCGATTGGCAGGTCATGCTTGCTGTCGGTCGTATGCACAAACTTGGGTTTCCACGCCGAGCGCAAACCGTTGGCTCGCATCAGTCGGCGGACTTTATAGAGGCCTATTTTCATGCCCTTGGCCCGCAGAGCCTTAGTTAATGGGCGGCTGCCGGAGCAGCCGTCGCTCGCGGCAAACGCTGCCTTGAGCTGCACGACAACGGGGCAACTGAGCCGAGCAGGCCTTTGTGCACGGTTCTGGGCTTCGTAAAACCCCGATCGACTGACGTTCAGCAAACGACAGACATGCGCCACCGAATAAGCCTTCTGTTGCAGTTGCCGAACCAAGCGATACGTCACTTCAGTTCGCGGGCAAAGAAGGCGGTAGCCTTTTTTAAGATGTCGTTGTCCGTCTTGAGCTGCCGGTTTTCCTGCTCCAGCTGCCGAATGCGCTGCTGCTCAGCCGTCAGCGGGTTTCCTATCCCGGCCTGGCCCAACTGTTCAGCGTCGTATTGGCGGATCCACCGTCGCACGGCCGTCTCACCGAGATTCTGGTCCTGGCAAACCTGCGGAACGGTCAGGCCCTGATCCCTGACCATCTTCACGACTTCCAGTTTGTAGCTGTCATCAAACCTGTTGCGTTTTCTGGTCATGAAAAACTCCTCGATAAATGTATTTTCCACTTATCGAGGTGTCCGGGGAAATTAGACCACTGCA
>NZ_JBTOPV010000064.1:0-1022 GCF_055284355.1 Pseudomonas sp. HP_01
CGTTTGCCGATGGCTTCGCAGAACGCCTTGAAGCTGCCCGCCTGTTCCGGAATGGTCACGGCAATGATTGCCTCGCGGCCTTCGCCCAGTTCAGCGCGCTCGGCCACATGGCGCAGGCGGTCGAAGTTGACGTTGGCGCCGGAATCGATGGCGACGAAGGTCTGTCCGGTGACTTCGTACTGTTCGGTGTACTTCTTGATGCCGGCCACGCCCAAGGCGCCGGAGGGTTCAGTGATCGAGCGGGTGTCGTCGTAGATGTCCTTGATCGCCGCACAGATTTCATCGGTGCTGACGGTGATCACCTCATCGACGTAATCCTTGCAGATCTCGAAGGTGTACTGACCGATCTGCGCCACGGCCACGCCATCGGCAAACAGCCCGACCTGCTGCAACACCACGCGCTCGCCATAGGCCATGGCCTGTTGCAGGCAATTGGAGTCATCCGGCTCGACGCCGATCACCTTGATCTCCGGGCGCAGGTATTTCACGTACGCCGCAATGCCGGCGATCAGCCCGCCGCCGCCGACCGGGACGAAGATCGCGTCCAGCGACCCCTGATGCTGACGCAGGATTTCCATCGCCACCGTGCCTTGCCCGGCGATGGTGTCGGGATCGTCGTACGGGTGAACGTAGACGTAGCCGTGTTCCTCAACCAGTTTCAGCGAATACGCCAACGCTTCGGGAAACGAGTCGCCATGGAGTACGACTTTTCCGCCCCGGGAGCGCACGCCTTCGACTTTGATCTCGGGGGTGGTCTTCGGCATCACGATGGTCGCCGCCACTCCTAGGGTCTTCGCCGCCAGCGCCAGGCCCTGGGCATGATTGCCCGCCGATGCCGTCACCACGCCCCGCGCCAGTTCTTCCGGGCTCAGTTGCGCCAACTTGTTGTAGGCGCCACGAATCTTGAAGGAATACACCGGCTGCAGGTCTTCGCGCTTGAGCAGCACGTTGTTGCCCAGGCGCGCGGAAAGCTGGCGTGCGGCGTGCAGCGGGGTTTCCACGGCAACGTCATAGACGCGGGA
>NZ_JBTOPV010000065.1:0-608 GCF_055284355.1 Pseudomonas sp. HP_01
ATCAAAAGCAGATCAAAGGCTTCCCGGCTGAAGCCGGTCCCACAGTCGGCACGCGTTGGTTTTTAGTGGGCCCGGCTTCAGCCGGGAAGCGTTTGGTTACTTTATTGTTACCACGCTCCGCGTGGGAATACATCCTGTGACGCTCCGCGTCACCTCCCAAGGCCTGAATGCGCGTCGTCCGCGGGACGCTGAGCGTCCGGGGCGGCGTTACCACGCGGAGCGTGGGAACGATCAGTGAAATCAATGCACGCGCTGCTTTTAGTGGGACCGGCTTTAGCCGGGAAGCTTGTGCTTTTGCTCTCGCTTTTGCTTTTGCTCTTCTACGCAGGAAGTCCAAACGACACCCATCGCGACTTGGGTGCAGGCTGAACGCAGGTCTCGCTCCGTGGGCCGAGCCGCATGGATGCGGCGAGAGCTGCCCCCCGCCATGGATGGCGGATGGCAGCGGGCCCACGGAGCGGGACCGGAGTGAAGGTACTCCGACGAAGGAGGAGCCCAACCAGGAGCAGGCACTTTTGCTTACTTTTGGTGCTTTTCAAAAGTAAGTCGCCGAAGGCGAAACAGTCTGCCCCCAGGCAGACGCCCTTGATCTTGATCTTGATCTTGAT
>NZ_JBTOPV010000066.1:0-588 GCF_055284355.1 Pseudomonas sp. HP_01
GATGCGGCAGGCCGGCAAGATGGTGCTGGGCGATGCACTGATCGAGATTCTGATCGGGCACCTGAATGCAACCATTGTCGGGACGCTTGATGACTTTGTGACTCAGGCGCACGGGAAGCTTCCCGGGATTCTTGAGGATGCGGGGAAGCTTGGGGAAGGCGTACTTTTTCAGATCGCTGATGGTCTGGAGAAGCTGGTCAAGCCGGACCTCAACGCCAAGGCTGATTTGCGTGAGGCGGAACAGTTGGTTCATGCCGCAGGCGATCTTTGGGCCTACGACCCTCAGGCCGCGATTGGCAATATCTTCGTCGCGGCTGCAGATATTTGTGTTGCTGCGGGCAAGGGTGCGGTTAACGGTGCTGCTGAATATCTCGTACCTGAAGCGGTTAAAGATGAGGTCGTCAGACACGCCAGTTTGTTGCGTGTTCTGGCGCCTCAGCTTCGCACGCAGATCACGGGGCTGGCAGATCCCGAAGTTCAGCATTCTATCGCGGCGTTGCTGGTTACTTTGGAGGGTGCGGTCGTCAGCTGGCGGTCGCGCAATGGCCATGCGCAGGCTTTCAACATCAAGCCCGGGGTGGTTAATAA